>CAUPPN010000018.1:0-13620 GCA_963513115.1 uncultured Eubacteriales bacterium
ATATCCTTTTTTTAGAAATAAAAAAAGATAATAATAACTACCTTAATAACTAAACTTAAAAATAACAATACAAATAATAATAACTAATTATATTGAAGAATAGCTATGATTAGATATATAATATAAACATGTAGGAGACATTATGGATAAAATGATATCTTTTATGCTTTTGATGAATCTAATTGCAAATCCTATTAGAAATGATATTAATGTATCTAAATATCAGCAAGATAAGATAGAAAAACAGGAAAAAATAAGAAATGCAAGAAGAGAAAATATACAAAATGTGGCAAATTATTATAGGCAAATACAAGAAAAAGCAAATGAAACAAATAATGATATAACTAGGATAAATAATCCTTTTAACTATGAGCTAATACAATACATGGGAGAGCAAAATGGTGAAAGAGTTTTAGAATTAGTAGACATTGTATATTTAAAAAACATGGAAGCAAAACAAGGAATAGGGCAAAGATTAAAATTACAATTTAATGACTTAATTGCAAAACCAGAAATGGAAGAAGATGTATATAAACTATACGTAGATACAATGAAAGAAGAAATAAAAAGGAACGTATCATACATAGTTGGTTTTGAATATGCAGAAAACTCTAATATATCTACAGTAGTTATATTTAAAAAAGATATGGTTTAAAGATAAAATAATAAGCAATTAATAAATTGATGAATTTATGAATAATAATTATAAATAAGTAGGTGAGATATGGTATATATAGCAAGTGATCATGGTGGATATGATTTAAAAAATGAAATAATTAAATATTTTAAAAAAGAAAATATTGAGTATGAAGATTTAGGAACAAATAGTAGTGAAAGAACGGATTATCCAATATTTGCAAAAAAAGTATGTGAAAAATTAATTGAAGAAAATGTAGATGGTGCAAAAGGAATACTAATATGCAAAAGTGGACATGGAATGACATATACTGCAAACAAATTTAAAGGTATAAGATGTTCTCTTGCATACTCTAAAGAAAGTATAGTTCATGGAGTAGAAGATGATGATATTAATGTAATTGCATTATCTTCAAATGATTTAGATAATGAATCTGCAATAGACATAGTAGAGGGATTTTTAAGCTCTAAATTTAAAAATAATGAAAGATACTTAGAAAGAGTAAAAATGGTATTAAATATAGAAAAAGAAAACTTTAAATAGTGCATTTTTAAATAGTATAAAAATAATAAAAATAAAAACTTTGAAAAATATGCAAAAATAGCATATAATAGTAATGGAGAAATTATGAATACAGAAGAAAGTAAGCTAGAAAAAATAATATATAAAATTGTAAATATAATAATACTAGTACTAATAGTATTATTATTATCTTCTTTAATAGCGACATATAGAATTAATAAAAGTATATATGGAGCAAAAAATAGAGATGTTAAAACACAAAATGAAAGCTTTGATAGAATAAATAAAAATTTAAGAAAAGTTAAAGGCATATTAAATGAAAAATATCTAGGTGAAATTAAGGAACAAGATTTAGTTGATTCTGCGATTAAAGGATATGTTGAAGGACTTGGAGATAAATATACAACATATTATACAAAAGATGAATGGCAAGAATTAAATGAAATATTATCAGGAGAATTTTACGGTATAGGTATATACATGGTAAGAGAAAAAGATGATAATGGCAGTATTGTAATATCTGAAATAATAGAAGGATCTCCTGCACAAAAGCAAGACCTAAAAGTAGGAGATAAGATATTAAAAGTAGACGATAAAGAAGTTACAGCAAAAGATTTTGAAACATTACCTAAAATTATTAAAGGAAAAGAAAATACAAAAGTTAAACTTGTTGTTTTAAGAGGAGAAGAGCTTTTAGAAAAAGAAGTTGAAAGGCAAAAAGTAGAAGTAAGTAATGTTAAATCAAAGATGTTAGAAGATAATATTGGGTATATATATATAAATACATTTGATGATCATGTAGATAAATCATTCAAAAAGGAATATGATAATCTACAAAAACAAGGTATGAAGAAGCTAATAATAGACGTAAGATTTAACGGTGGAGGAGAATTAGAAGCTACAAGAAAGATATTAGATATGTTTTTAGAAAAAGATAAAATAATATTAATTTCTAGAAATAATAAAAATAGAGAAATAGAAATAAAAACAAAAGATGATGATGCTGAAAAATTACCAATTGTAGTATTAGTTAATGAATATTCTGCATCTGCTTCAGAAATACTAACTGCAGCGCTTAAAGATAATGGTAAGGCAAAAATTATAGGTAAAACAACATATGGTAAAGGAGTAATACAAACCTTGATTACACCAATACTAAATGGTGGTGCGCTTAAGATAACAACAGAAGAATATTTAAGACCTAATAAGGAAAAAATAAATAAAGTTGGTATAAAACCAGATATAGAAGTGGAAAATAAAAAAGAAGATAAAGAAGATAAACAATTAAATAAGGCAATAGAAGAAATTAAAAATATGAATTGAAAAAAATAAAAACAAAAATAAGAATAAATAATTAAGGAAGTGAAAAATGGCAAATAATACAAATAACAATACAAATAATATGATTGAAGATATAGATAAGTTAATGAAAGTTAGGCTTGAAAAATATGAAAATCTAATAGAAGAAGGAAAGAATCCATTTGAAATAACTAAGTTTAATAGGACACATGTAATAAGTGATATAATGGAAAATCCAGAAAAATATCTAGATAAGACTGTTGTAATAGCGGCAAGAATAATGACAAAAAGAGTAATGGGAAAGGCATCATTTGCACATGTACAAGATGGTAGTGGAAGAATGCAAATATATCTTTCAATTAATGATTTAGGAGATGATTACAAAGATTTCAAAAAATATGATTTAGGAGACATAATTGGAATAGAAGGTTTTGTATTTACTACACAAACTGGAGAAACTACAATACATGCAACTAAAATAGTATTATTATCTAAAGCATTAAGACCATTACCAGATAAGCATTCTGGACTAAAAGATAGAGATCAAAGATATAGGCATAGAGAAGTAGATTTAATAGTAAACCCTGAAATAAAAGAAACATTCTATAAAAGAATAAAAATATTAGGAGAGATTAAAAACTTCTTGGCAAAAAGAGGATATTTAGAAGTTGAAACACCAATACTACAAACTGTAGCAGGTGGAGCAAGTGCTAGACCATTTATTACACATCATAACACATTAGATATTGATATGTATTTAAGAATAGCAAATGAGCTATACTTAAAAAGATTAATAATTGGTGGATTAGAAAAAGTATATGAAATGGGTAAAATGTTCAGAAATGAAGGAATGGACATAAAGCATAATCCTGAGTTTACAAACATTGAATTATATGAAGCATATAGTGACTATAAGGATATGATGGATTTAACTGAAGACCTATTTGTAGATGTGGCAGAAAGTGTACTTGGAACAACTGAATTAGAGTATATGGGACAAAGATATGATCTATCAAAAGGTTGGAAAAGAATCACAATGACAGATTCTATAAAAGAAGTGTGCGGAATAGACTTTAATGAAATACAAACAGATGAAGAAGCAATAAAAGTTGCAGAAGATTTAGGAATAGAACTTGAAGAATTTGATAAGAGCAGAGGAAGAATAATGAATCTTGTATTTGAAGAAAAAGTAGAAGAAACATTAATTCAACCAACATTCATATATGACTACCCAATAGAAATATCACCACTTACTAAAAAGAAAAAAGAAGACCCAAGACTTACAGAAAGATTTGAATTATTCATAGGTGGAAGAGAATATGCAAATGCATACTCAGAACTAAATGATCCAATAGATCAATATGAAAGATTTGTAAAACAATTAGAAGACAAAGAAAAAGGTGATGATGAAGCAAATGATATGGACAGTGACTTTATACAAGCACTAGAATATGGTATGCCACCTACTGGAGGGTTAGGAATAGGAATAGACAGAATGGTAATGTTATATACAAATTCTGAAAGTATACGTGATGTATTATTGTTCCCTACAATGAAACCGCTTGGAAAAGATGGAAAAGAAGTAGAAAATAAAAGAGTAACAGATATTGACTTAAGTAAGGTTAAGGTAGAACCATTATTTGAAGATATGGTAGATTTTGAAACATTTTCTAAATCAGACTTTAGAGTAGTTAAAGTTAAAAATTGCGAAGAAGTACCAAAATCTAAGAAACTATTAAAGTTTACTTTAAATGATGGAACAGGACAAGATAGAATAATATTATCTGGTATTAAAAATTACTATAATGCAGAACAATTAGTAGGAAAAACACTACTTGCAATAACAAATTTACCAGAAAGAAAAATGATGGGAGAAGCATCACAAGGAATGCTACTTTCTGCAATATATGAATATGATGGTGAAGAACAATTAAACTTAATAGTGCTAGACAATAATATACCAGCAGGTTCTAAAATATATTAAAAATATTAGGTCACAAAGCAATATAATTTGTGACCTTTTTATTGGTCTATTTAACATTTAGCTGGGATTAGTAGACAAATAAAAAAAGTATAAAAAAAACAGACTATTATAGTCTGCTTTTTTAGTTGTTAAATATCATCTAATATACTCTTGTTTATAAAATAAAGGTTGATTGATTTAAACCTTGGAAAGTGAAAACGTATGCTATTTAATAGCTACAATAGGTTACATTGTTCTTCTTTTTTTATTGTTTTATTTTTTTATTTTTTTATTTGCTCTTTTCTTTTCTTTTCTTTTTTTAAAACATTAACATATTTGCCGTATTATTAATATCGACGTATATATTTGTCATAAATGAAACATGTTTTAAGTTTTGTAAAAATTAGTTGTAAATTATAATTTGTAATGTTTTATTACATAGAAAGAAATTATTTCCAGCTTATTTAATTGATAACTTTTTAATCATTTTAATGATTATGAGTGATAGTATCAATATGCAGCTACTACATAATGTAGTAGCCACCATTTGCTCTACCTTAATTGATAGAGCATATAAGAGCAAATAGATGACATTTGCAATAGCCAAAACTACTTGACTGTGAGACAACCAAATAGGTTATACTAAATAATAATTGGTAGTCATATGAGTAAAGCACCACTTTTTTTAAAATTAACCGCCTATTTTCTATTAGGAAGCTTTTATATTATTTGTATAAACTCAGCTTTTTTCGTCAGAATGTTGAATTTTCAACATTCTAAGTACAAAGTATTAACAACAAAATTATTATAGCATGGATTTTAATATGTGTCAACTAGAAATTATATGATAAATATGATATTATACACATATATATAATAGGATGGTTGGATATGGAAATATTATTTATGATAGACTGTATAATAATTGCAATATCAACATATATGATATTTGATGCTAGAGTAATTGCAAGAAAATATTTTCCAATAGGAAGTAAAAATGGAATAGTATTCTTAATAAAAACAATAGGAATTTTAACTCTTGCACTTGGCATATTATTCTTAAAATATGTATATGTTATATAGTATAAAAATGTAAAACAAAAACAAAAACAAATTAAATAAAAAATAAAGAAGAAAAAGAAAAAATAAAATGAAGAAACTATATGTGAAATAATATCAAACAAAAGATGAGGTAAAAATGAAAATAAAAGTGAATTACATAATAGAAGAAGGCAAAAAAAGGAAAAAAGTTGAAGTAGAAGTTGGAAAAACAATACTAGAACTATTTAATGAAGATATAGAAAAAGCAAGTGAAAATAATTTGCCAATAGTTGGAGTTAGAGTAAATAATAGTGTAAAAAGATTAGACTATAAGATAGCAAAAATAGATGAAAATGTTGATGTTGAATTAATTAATGTATACAACAAAGATGGTAGAGATATATATATTAGAACACTTTTATTTATAATGTCTAAAGCAATATATGAGTTGTACCCAAAAATGTTAATAAAAGTGGAATATCAATTAACAAATGCGATGTATATAACAATAGGAAATAAGCTTGTAACAGATAAGCTACTTAAAGAAATAAAAGCTAAGATGGAAGAAATAGTAGAAAAACAATTAGATATTAATGTTAAAAGAATGACTAAAGAAGAAGCAGATGTATTTTATTCAAAATTCATAACAGATAGAGGAGAACTACAACTTTTAAACAAGGATAAAAAAGATGTTGTATTATACTATTGTGAAAAATATTTTAATTACTTTTATGGTATACTTCCAACTACAACAAAAGAAATTAAAAGATTTGATTTGAAAAAATATAATGATGGATTTTTAGTAATGTATCCAGATGCAAAAGACTTTAAGCAAAAAATTGAGTTTAAAAATACTAAAAAAATTGCAAAAGCATTTGAAGAATATCAGGAAGTATATAAGTTATTAGGAATACAAACAATTGCAGACTTAAATGAAAGAATAAAAAAAGATCCAAGAGAACTTATAGTTCTTTCAGAAGCATTACATGAAAAGAAAATATTTGACTTATCACAAAAAATACAAAATAAAAAAGATGTAAAAATGATCTTAATTGCAGGACCATCATCATCAGGGAAAACAACATTTGCAGGAAAATTATCAAGTGCACTTAAAATAATAGGAATAAAACCTAAAACAATATCAGTAGATAATTACTTTGTTGAAAGAGAAGATACACCCGTAGATGAAAAAGGGAATTATGACTTTGAAACAATTGATGCAATTGATACAAAACTATTTAACAAAGACTTAAAAGCATTAATAGATGGAAAAGAAATAGAAATGCCAACATTTGATTTCCATACAGGACACAAGGTATATGATGGAAAGAAAATGAAATTAAACAAAGACGAGATATTAATAATAGAAGGAATACATTGTTTAAATGATAAGCTAACAGAAAAAATAGAAGAAAAATACAAGTTTAAAATATATATAAGTGCATTAACTGTACTAAATATTGATTCATTTAATAGAATATCTACAACAGATACAAGAATGATAAGAAGAACAATAAGAGATAATGAAACAAGAGGATATTCAGCAAAACATACACTTGGTATGTGGTACTCTGTAAGAAGAGGAGAAACAAAAAACATATTCCCATTCCAAGAAAATGCAGATTTTGTATTTAATTCATCTGCAATATATGAACTTGCTGTACTAAAAAAACACATAATACCACTACTTAAAGAAATTTCAAAAGATAAAAGAGAATATAGTGAAGCAAGAAGAATAGTAAGCTTTATGAGATACTTTGAAGATATACCAGATGAATTAGTTCCATCAAATTCACTTATTAGGGAATTTATAGGTGGAAGTCTTTATGAAGAAAGAAGACAAAAACTTGCAAAAGCCATGAATAACAAGGAAACTAAAAAGAAGAAAAAATAAAAAGCAGAAAATGTAAAAATAAGAAATAGAAAATAGAAAAGTAAATAGAAAGAAGAATAATAAGAATATGGATTATAAGGAAGAAATATATATAAAATTAAAAGAATACTTAGAAAAAAATAATATTAATCTAGAAGAAAAAGAAATATATGGAATGATAAACAAGGGAAATGAAAAGATAGGTTCAGATATTTCAATTGCTTGTTTCAGACTTGCAAAAGACTTAAAAAAAGCACCAAATCAAATAGCAGAAGATATAATAAATGATATTAAAGAAATACCAAATGTAGCTAAAATGGAAGCAACAGGACCATATATTAATATATTTTTAAATAGAGAAAAATATTCTAAAGATGTACTAGAAAATGTTCAAAATATTGACTTAGTACAAAAAGAAAATATAGGAAAAACAGTTATACTAGACTATTCATCACCAAATATAGCAAAAGAATTCCATGTAGGACACTTAAAAACAACAGTAGTAGGAGCTGCATTTAGAAATATATTCAGAGCCTTAGGATATAATGCGTTAGGTGATAATCATTTAGGTGATTATGGGACACAATTTGGTAAATTAGTTGAAGGATACAATCTTTGGAAAGATGAATATACTTTTGAAAATCCAATAAAAGATTTAACAGATATATATGTAAGAATAAATGCATTAATTGAAAAAGATGAAGAAGCTAAAAAAATAGCAATAGATAACTTTAAAAAATTAGAAGAAGGCGATGAAGAAGTAACAAGAATTTGGAAAAAATTTGTAGACTTATCACTTAAAGAATTTAATAGGATATATGATTATTTAGGAGTTACATTTGATATGTACAAAGGTGAGGCATCATATTCTAAAGATATGCCAAAAGTAGTTGAAATGCTTAAAGAAAAAGGATTACTTAAAGAATCAAATGGCCTTCAAATAGTTGACTTAGAAGATGATGGTTTAGGAATAGTAGTTATACAAAAAGGAAATGGATCTAGTATGTATGTAACTAGAGACATTGCTACATTCCTATATAGGATAAAAGAATTTGATTTTGATAAGGCACTATATGTAGTTGGATCAGAACAAATACAATATTTTAAACAAGTATTTAAAATAATGGAAAAGATGGGAGTAGACAAAAAATATATAGATGGAGCAAAACATATTGCATATGGATTAATTAGCTTACCAGAAGGTAAAATGTCTACAAGACGTGGTAATGTAATAAAAGTTGAAGCATTGCTTAAAGAAGCAATAAAAAGAGTTAAAGAAAAGCTAGATGAAAAAGATGATTTAACTGAAGAAGAAAAAGAAAAAATTGCAAAACAAGTAGGAATTGGAGCAGTTAAGTTTTCAAATTTATCTAATCAATTAATCAAAGATCAAGTATTTGTTTGGGATAATGTATTAGACTATGCAGGTGATTCAGGACCATATGTACAATATACTAACGCAAGAATACAAAGTGTATTAAGAGAATATAGCAGTAGATATGAAAATGAAAAAGGTATATTAAATAATTTAAATGATGTACTTGAAAATCTTGATAAAAATAATTTTGAAAATGAATATGTATTTAATTTGGTTAAGAAACTTTCAGAGTTTAAAGATGCGGTAATAGAAACAGCTAAAAAATATGAAACATATATTTTAACAAATTACTTAATAGAACTTTCTAAATCATTTAATCAATATTATAATAATAACAAGATACTAATAGACGATGAAGATAAAAGAAAATTAGGTATTATCTTATGTGAAAGTACAAGCAATGTACTAACAAGAGGTATGGAATTACTTGGAATTGAAATGCCAGATAAGATGTAATTTATATTAAAGGAGAAATATATGAGTGAAGAAAAAGAAAAAAATGGTGGAAATCAAGAATCTCTAAGAGAAAAATATGGTATTTCTGATTCTTTAAGGCGCCTTATGCATGATACAAATTCTCATATAGAAAAAGAAGAAAAGAAAAATGAAGAATATAATGTAGATAGAAGTATTGAAAACATTGCAAATTACAATACTAGAGATATATATTCTAAAACAAATGATAAAGAGATAAAAGAGATAGGAAAAGAAAATATAACTAATATAGGTGATAGAATAGTTCCTGTAGATAGTGAAGATGAAAAAGTTAAAAAATATGTATGGGATAACAATCTTGAAGATAGAGAAAAAGCAAAAGAAGAAACAAAAAACTTTTTTGAAAACAAAAATAAATCAATAGGAAAAGATATATATACAAGAAATTTAAAAATATCTGAAGATCAAAAAGCTGCACTTGATGCATTTTTCTCAAATGGTGATGAAACAGAATATGACAATAAGAAAAATAATAAAAAAAATAAAAAAGAAAAAGTATCACAAAATTCTATTCCATATACCCCAAAGGAATATGGTAGAGAAATAGATGATGATGAAAAAGAAATAACAAATACAGAAATAGAAGACAAAAACATAAATAAAATAGATGAAAAATTAGAAGACAATACTGAAGATAATAATAAAGATAATTTATTATTTAATTATTCAAACACTAAAATAGATAGTAAGACAAATATAGTAGAACTTGCAAAACTTGCAGAAGAAGAAAGAAAACAAGAATTAAAAAATGGTAAGTTTAGTGAGATTGATTCAAATAAAAGTGAAATTGTAGATACAAATTCTAAATTATCTGGATTAGGATTTCAAATCGATGAAGAAAGGTTAAATAATATTTCAACTAATATTTATGAAGATGATACTGAAATGGAAATAGAAGAAAAGAATTCAAAATTTATTGGACTAATTATACTTGAAGTAATTATTATATTAGCATTATTAGGATATGGATATATGATGATTAAAAGACCAGACCTATTAAAACATTTTTCTTTCATAAAACAAGTAGAAAATGTAGGAAATATAAAAGATTTAAAAAGTGTATATACATTAGATATTGAAAAAATAAATCTTAAAATAGGTGTAAGAAAAAATGAAGGAAACAATATAGAAAACCATCCAGTTATACTAAATAGTGGAAATGTAGAAGATAATATTATAATTGCAGCACATAATAAAGACGGACTTTTTAAAGATTTATCAAAACTTGAGATAGGTGATAAGATTAAACTTAAAAATAAGAATATAGAAAATACATATAGTGTTACAAAACAAAAAACTGCAAAGCCTACAGAAATAGAAGAACTTAAAAAATTAAAAAAAGATCAGTTAATATTAATGACATGCACAGAAGATGATGACAAGAGATTAATAGTAATTGCAGAAAAGACTAAGATAGCGGCAGATAATACAAAAAAAGATAGTACAAATGAGTAAAAATTAATTAGAAATCAATTAGATGTTAATTGAAGTAATGGAGAATATAATTGAAAAAATATAATAAGATAAATAAAAAAATAATTAAATATTTGGTTGCTATATTACTTTTAATAATTATGAATGTTAATGTTGTATATGCTATAGAAATTAAAGGTGATGAAAATGTATATATTATGCCAGGTGAAAGTAAAAAAATTATGTATGAAGCAGAAAATGGAAAGCATATACAAATAACAGAACCTAAAGTAGACAAAGAAGGATTAGATATTGTTGGATATAAGATAAAAAAAGACAATACAAATCAAGTAGAGCTAGAAATAATTGCAAAAAAGCCTGGGGTATATGAATTAAGTATTCCAATACTATATGCAGATAGTACAAAAATACAGGATAAGGCAGAAGTAACATATAAAAAATTAGTAGTAGAAGTACCAAGTAAAGTGAAAAATCCAGAAGCAGGAAAAAAAGTAGAAGTTGAAAATAAGCTAGAAGCAAAACAGGATGTAAATATTAGAAGTGAAGCAACAGCTGCAAGTACAAATTTAGGTAAACTAAGAAAAGGTGAGCAAGTAGAAAAAACAGGTGAAAGCAAAAACGGATTTGATAAGGTAATATGGAATGGAAAAACCGTATATATAGCAGATAGATATTTGAAAAAACCAGAAGCAAAACAAGAACCTGAAGAAGTTGAAATAAAGCAAGAAGATATAGATCAAAAACTTGCAGAAAATAAACAAAAAAAAGATGCAGAAGAAATAAAAGAATTAAAAGAAGATATACCAGTTATGCCAAACGTTGGTGATCAGAAAAATTATATTCCATTTGCAATTTTTGGAATATCATGTATAATGCTTGTGTCATATATTTTGTATATTAAGAATAAAAATAATAAGAATAATATAGATAATATATTATAATAACGGGGTAATATTATAATATATAAATATAAAACATAAAACACAAAACATAAAATATAATATCTAAAAGTATGGGGGAACTCATACTTTTTTTGTTTGAAAAATTTAAATTAAAATAAAGAAAACAAAGAAAGAGAAAGGAATGATATGAAAGAAAAAATAGAAATAAAATACATATATGTAAGTTTAGTAAAATGTAGGAAAGAAGATAAGAGCAATTATATTAGAAAAATAGTGGATATGAAAATGACAGAAAAAGAAAAAATAGATTATTTAATATACATGATGTGTGATTCATATGTGGATAAAAAGATATTAAAACAAAGTCACGATATATATGAAGATTGTATAAAAAATAATAATAATATAATAGGGTGTTTTAATAAAAAGTATAATGAAAAATTATTATTTCTTTATGAAATACCTATTTGTATATACTATGTTGGAAATATATCATATTTAAATACAGATGATAATTATATAGCATTAGTTGGATCAAGAACTCCTACTAAATATAGTAAATTAGTATGTAGTGATATTACAGATAAGGTTTCTAAAAATAATGTGATAGTAAGTGGACTTGCAAAAGGAATAGATGCACTTTCACATAAAATAGCCTTAAAAAATAATGGTAAGATTATAGCAGTAATTGGTTCTGGAATTTCCGAAAAAGCATTTTATCCAAAAGAAAATTATATGTTACTTAAAAAGATAATAGAAAATGATGGGCTTATATTATCTGAATATCCACCAATGACATCTGCTACAAGGTATACGTTCCCAAATAGGAATAGGATAATTGCTGCACTTGCAGATGATGTAATAATAATACAGGCAAAACTTGTAAGTGGGTCAATGCATACAGCAAATTTTGCATTAGAACTTGGTAAAAACATATATGTTCCAACATCACAACTATATGATGAAACATATAGTGGATCACACAGGCTATTTTCTGATGGAGCAATACCAATTACTGATTTAGAAGAATTATATGGAATGTGTTAAATTGACGAAAATACAAAAGTTGTGTATAATAGTATAACACACAAGAAATATGTAGAAGTGTTAGAGATTTAATAATAGTAATTAGCAAATGATAATTACTAAAAGCAATAGGAGGACTATATGTACAAGGTAGCACTAAACAACAATGAAATTAATGCAATTGCAAAACTTTTTTGTGAATATAATAATTATTCAAATGCAAATTATAAAAAGAGGTTAATTGAAGAATTAAAAGATTCAAGTTATATATTAGAAGATAATAATATAACAAGGCTTAAAAAAGAAGTTTTAAGATTATTAAATTTATATAATATTACTGAAAAAAGAATGCTATCAATATATATTGATAGATATACAGATGAAAATATTAATATAATATTAAAAGAGATAGTATTTAATATATTTGGTTCAAAATATATTGAGGAAATTATATCAGAATTAAATATATTAACATTAAATTCAGATATATTAAAAGAAATATTTGAAAAAAGCAATTATTCTAAAAGAACAATGTCAAAAGAAGAAAAATATAAAAGCAATAAAGTTAAAAATTACATAATTGGTAATTTAAATGGTGAAAGTAATATTAGCGTTAATGAGTTTATTAATAAGCTACAAGAAGCACTTTTAAAGTATAAGGATTTGGATATTAAATGTTTCAGAAGCAGAATGTACTTAGATGATATATTAAATGTTATAGTTGATATAGAAAAGGCATTATTGCTACTATATGTAAGAATGGATGAATTTAATTATCAAATTTAAATTATAATTATTAATTATATTACAATAAAACTAAAATATAATTATATAAATGTGCTATAAAAAATTTGTTTAAATAATTAAAAATTAAAAAAGTAATTAAAAAAGTTAAAGGAAGCATACGCTTCCTTTTTACTATGGGTTTAAAAATAATAAAATTAAAATAAAGTTGTATATATAAAATAATTAAGATAATGCTAAAAAGATAATTAAAAAATATAATAATATTGTATATTACATATAATTATTATAGAATAAATATAAATT
>CAUPPN010000019.1:0-13490 GCA_963513115.1 uncultured Eubacteriales bacterium
CTGATATAACTTTTCCTTCTAGCCTTTCAAATTTGTATGTTGTTTCTATTTCTCTATCTTTTATATCTACTTTAATAATCTCATATATTAAAGTTTTAACAGTTTCTTTTTCTGTTATTCTGAATGAATCATTCATTTAAATCCTCCGTGTGTGTAATTATACATATATAACACTTAATTATACATAAATTATATAAAATGCTCCATTTAAAGTCAAAAAGATTAATACAATTAATATATAACTTTATCCTATTTAACTACTTAAACAAGCTAAATGTTAAATAACCAATGTTAATGAGTCTAAAGAAAAATAAACCAAAAAGATAGCAGTATTACTGCTATCTTCTTTTCATTATCTATTTTAGAAACTATTATTGTTTGTTTCTTCTAGGTTTCTTACTATTTCCAGATATACCTTGTGTAAGTATTGTTACTACCATTGCACCTGTTATTATAGTAATTATTAATGCTTGTTTTCTAGCTTTATCTTTTTGTCCTAAACCTGTAGGTGGTGATAATGTTACAAGTTCTGTTGATCCTGAATCATGTTCTCTTGTTGCTACTGCATATGTTCTTTCTTGTGGTGGTATTTGTCCTGAAGTAACCGGATCATTTGGATCTTCTACTTCTTTATCACTTTCAGAATGTTCTGTAGTTTCATGTCCTGGGAATACTCCTCCTCCATTTTCATATGCCTTATCTAATTGTGGAGTTAAGTTTCCTGGTGTATCATTATCTCTTGTACCATTTCCATTATGGTATCCTGCAAGTTCAATAATATTTTCAAATCCTAAGTCATCTTTATTAGCTTGTGATGATATTGTTCTTTGAACTTCAATTTGCCATTTTTTAATATATTTTGCGATTTCAGCATTTTCTGGGTCTTTTGAAAGTTCTGTAAGATCTAATTCTAAAGGTTCATAATTATTACTCATATATGCTATTGGTGCAAGTTTCTTTGAATATTCTTTTATCAAATATACATTTGTTTTAACATTTGCATCTTTTTCTTTTCCTTCAGGTGCATTAGCTCTTTTTACTTTTCCAAGTGTTTCTTTAGAATTTGCAGGTATATTATTTGCTCCTATCGTAGTTATTTTATTTAAGTCTGTTATATAATCTGTACCATTTATATCTGTATACTCAGCTTTATCATAATTCTTTTCGTTAACATTTTGTACTATTCCTATTAAGTCTTTCTTATCTGCTGGTATCCAGTCTTTATTTTTTTCTTCTGCTACATTTACTATTGCACTATTATCTACTAAATCAATTATCTCTCTTACCTCTGATTTAGCTATTTCTTCAGTTGGGATTTCTTTACCATGTTGTTTTTCACCTTGTGCTCCTGCTATATTACCTTCTGTTGCATCATTATCTGAAATTGTATAATATGCTCTTCCTATGTACTTACCAATTCCAAATTCATCAGGATATGCTGTATGATTTAATATTCCAAGTCCCATATCTGGACCTTCTCTATATGTGCTTTCTTGTAATTTGTTTCTTAATTCTTCAGTTGCAAGTTCTGGAAGTAATCTTCCATTTTCATCTCTTATCTTAAACTCTAGATCTTTTTCTCCTGCATTAAATGCATATATTCCATAAGTTATATTAACAGTTGAATCTTGCATTAACGCTTCATCTATATTTATATATCTAAATCCTGTTCTTGGCTTTTCATCAAATGTTCCATCTGCCATTGCTTTTTTGTCTTCATAGCTTTCTCCGATTACTCCATTTGGATGTGTTGATCTATCTAATGACAATAAGTAATCTGATCCTGTAGAATGTGCTTCATCTAATTCTCTAGATAATGTTATTTTTGTTTCTGGTTCTATTGTTTCACCATAAACATTTTTTCTTTCATTGCTTTTATCAAATTCAACATTAGCCTTAACATTATATTTAGCGTCTATTTTAACATCACCATCTGTTGTTGTTAATTTGATGTTTTCTATTTCTTTTTGCATTACTAATTTTGTTTTTGGTCTTTCAACAATTCCCATGTTTATATTCTTGATTCCATAGTCTAGTTTTACTTCTGGTTTATCTACTTCTTTATAATTTCCATCAACAGCATATAGGTCTTTATATTCTGCCATTATACTGTTTCCTTCTTTATTTTTAGCATCATCTCCAAATTTTTCATAATATTCAACACTGTAATTTAATTTTGGAGTTGTTGCTCTCATTGTTGACATCTTATGTGCTATTTTTAATTTTTCTTCTTCATTAGCCTTAGCTCCAGCCAAACTATTTTGACTTGGATCTTCTGTATCTGCCATTATCATTGAAGGCTTTCTTCTAAATATATCTAATAATTGTACGTTTGCATTTTTAAATGTATCAAAATTATCTGTAACTTCTATTCTTCTTATTTCATCATCTCTTAAATATGAATTTATTGGTAATTTATCTTTGTCTTTACTTATCCATGTTTTATTTAAATTATCTATATCACCTTCATCTTTAGGCCTAGCTTCGCCTTCAGCTCCTGTTGGTGTTCCACCTGTAGAATAGAACATTGTACTTTTGAAGTCTGCACCATTATAGTATTTTATATCTCTTTTATCTTCTTCATAATTAACTGTTTGTATTAAATCTTCTGGCTTGATATCTTGAGTAAATCCTGACTCTTTTAATTTATGCATTATTGCAACTGAATTAATTCCTTGTGCTCTACCATCATTAAATATTGCTGTTCTTGCTTCTTTATTTGGGCTAGTATAATCCATTCTTACTGCAAAGTTTCCAGCTGGTATTCCTTCATACTTGTATGATCCATCCTCTCCTGTTTCAATATTTGACTCAAACTTTGTTAATCCTTTTAAATCAATTTCTATATTATCTTGCCTTATATCATTAGGCCAAATAAATGGAACATCAATATATGCAATATGTCCAACTTCTGTTGTTTCTACACCAGGTTTAAACGTTAAGTTTGGATTATTAAGTACCATTTCATTACTTTTTCTTAATGATACTCTTTCTTCAAGAGTAAGTGGCATTTTAGCTATACCTTTTTCATCATCTTTTTTGAATATTCCGTCACCTGTTGTAATTCCTCTATTATTTACAGTTCTTTTATCTTCCCAAACTATTCCTTCTAGTGTTCTTTCTTTAGGTTCTTCTTTTGGAATCCTTAAATTTATTGTTGGAGCATTATCTGTATCATCTTCAAATGTTAATATTGTATTTTCATTATCAATATCTTTTAAATCAACATTATCTGGTGCAGAGTTTACGTCATATTTTGCTGATACCTTACCAGTTAGACAATCATATGATGTGAATTCTGTTATTTCACAAATATTTGCAAGTTCTCCAAGTCTTAAACTATCTGATAATCTTATTAATGATGGATTATCTTTTAATTCACCTAAACTTTCTTTTTCTTTTTCAGGTCTATCTATTAATTCTGTTAAATTCTTAACTCTATATGTTGTATATATATCTGCTACTTCATATGGATTTAAAACTATATCTTCTTTTGCTCTTTCACCTCTATGTCTTTCTGCTTCTAAACTTTCAGGTATTTGCATTGATGATTTAAAGTGATATTTTCCATTTGATTCTATATTATATGATTGAAGTGCCTTTACATCTTTTCCATTTATTTCTGGGACTTCCTTCTCATTTACTATATCTGCTGAATTTCCAGATATGCTTCCAATTTTCTTATATCTTGGCATTGGAATTTGTATATCTTTTCTTTCAAGATCTACATTTGTTTTCTTTTCTTTATCTGATTTCTTTTCAACGCTTGCCTTTGGATCTATTTCTATAGACTTTTTAATTTCTTTATCTACAAGTTGCATCTTATTTGAATGATAATCATCTATTCCAGATACTAGAACTGCATCCATTGAAGAATCGTTATACATTCTCATCTTATATGTTATAAATACATCTAATTGTCTTGTATCATCATGATCTCCATTTGGTACACCATCTCTATTTGCTCTTGGTGCATCTAATTTATCTTTCTGTCTTTCTTCTTTAACTTCTTTATTTAATGCTTTGAATAAATCTTCATTAGAATTATACATTGTTGTTCTGTATATATAATCTGTCTTATATATATCTAATGCTTGTTGTATTTTCTTTTCGTCTCTTTCTTTTGCAAGTGGAATATCTATTGATGTTCCTTCACCTGCTTTTTTCTCTTCTTGTGTTAAATAATCTGTATATAAATCTGAATAAATATAATTATATGCTTTTTTATTAACTGTTATTAATGCATTTTGTAAGTCTTTTGTTATTCCTAAATTTACAGGTTGTCTTTTCTTTATACCTAAATTTAAATTTAACATATATTCATTAACTGCATAATATGTTCCTTTTGCATCTCCGAATTTTGCTGGTATTACTTTACTTACCTTTGTTTCATCATTTAATATTCTTTCTTTTGCAGGTATTCTTACATGTAAATCTAATAATGTCGCATTCATTAAATGATCTAATATTTTATCACTTGCTTTTCCATCTTTATAGAAGTCTTTTGGATTAACTTCCTTGTATCTACTATTTACTCTTCTTACCTTTGCTACATTTGATGGTTCTTGTACAGTGTCTTTATCCATTTCATAATAGATATCTCTTCCATCCATATTTACTAATTTGTCTATTGGTTGATCATCTGTTGTAACAGATGGTTTTGTTCTTCCTGTTGTATTACCATCTTCTTTCATAGGATCTTTTCCTGTCATTGTTGCATTTACATTATTAAATCTCTCTCTAACTAATGCATTTTCAAATGCCCAAGAACTATCATTATATAATCCTTTTTCCGGTGCGTTTGTACCTACAAGTCCCTTAATCCTATTTTTAACTTCTTCTGTAGTCATAGAAGTTTGATTATCATCTTTTTTCTGGAATGGAAGTACTGGTTCATACATTAATCCGTCATAATCATACCTTACATCAAATGTTATAGCATAATTTTTAGAATCAATCTTTCCACCCATCTTGTTTATTTCATCTTTATTAAATCCGATATCATGGATATCATATGGTCCCCAACTTCCGTCTTCTTTTGTAAATATCTTATGAATTCCATCAACTTCTTCATTACTTTCTGGATCATATAATCTTGCATATTGTCTGTTTAATATTTCTATTGGTAATCCATCTTTATCTATTTTTACAAAGTTTCTAAATACATGTACTGGTATATCTTTTTTAGGTTCATCTTGCTTTGATCCTTTTGGATTTATATAGTCAAATCCAACATGTTTTTTAGTATCATCAGGATTATCTCTCCATACTCTACCACCTATTGGAAATACCAAGTTAAACATTGGATATTTTTCCGTTTCTTCTGGCTCAAAGTATAATTCAAGTTCACATTTTTCTAGCCATCTTATTGAAACTACAGATATTAATCTCTGTGTTGTGTGTTCATGGTCATCTGATTTAACTTCAATCCTTGTTGTAATTCCTCTAGCTGGATCTAATCCATTCATTATTGATTCTGGATCTAAGAAATCCAATTTTCTAGTTATTGTAACATTATTCTTAATTATTGCTTTTGAATCATATGTCCTTCTATATCCATTGGCTTTCATATAGTGGAATGTAAATCTTGCTTTACTTATTTGTTTTAGTGCTGGGTCATAATCTATTTCAAAATAGAATGGTTCATTAGGTGCAGGTAATCCTTCCATTCCAGGATAATCTGCTATTTTTTGATTTCCATTAACTAGTCCATTTTTTTCTCTTCCAATTTTTAATCTCCAACCTTTTACGTCTTGTAATCCCACTTCTTTATCTTTTATATTTTTTTCATTTTCTCTTGTAACTCTTACATTTTGTCCTTCATTTTTCAAATCAGATTTTGCTTTATTTGTTGGTTGATAAGTTACAGGTCCAAAGTCTAATTGTACATTAACTGCCCAGTAATTATTTGCTATTGAATTTTGATAATTAGACAAGAATGTATTTAATACTAATATATACTCTCTATATTCCTTATCTTCTTTTGTATAATTTGAAAATTCTTTTTGTTTATATAAGTGTTCCCCTTTGAACTCTTGTAATTTTTTTAAGTATCTCATTTTAGGTTGGTAATATACTTCATCCATTATATATACATTTTCAAGGTCGAAATCACCTCCACCCCATATTTGATTCATTAATCTTATTCTTTGTTTTCCACCTTGTGGTTTCAATGTTGTTATTTCTTCTGTTCCATCTGAATGTCTAACTCTTATTTTACCATTAGGATCTGGCTGTTCTGGTAAGAAGCTTCTTGTATTATCACCATATTTTCCACCTATTTTTCCATATCCTAATTCATATAATTTTTGTTTTGTGTAATATGAAATCTTATCATACATTTTACATAATCTAAGCATTTCACTAGCATTATAGTTTTTTATCTCATATATATATTCATCTGATAGTAAACTACCTGCAAAAATTCCTGTTTTTAAAGCTTGTTCTTGTATATTAAATGCTTCAATAGACTGTATAAGTAAATTCAAGCAATCTGTTTCTGCATTTGTAACCTTATCTTTTGCTTTTAAAGCTTCCTCAAATTCTTCTTTTGCTTCAATCAAATTACGTTTTGCATATGCAAATCTAGATTTTTTATCATAACTATCATTTGCTGGCTCTATAAATCCATTTTCATATTTGTAACCAAATAATATATCTGCTCTTTTTTGTGCTACTTCATACTCTCTTTTTAATTTTTCAAGTTCTTCGTAATCTTTTGCTTTTTTAGAATTTTGTGGTAATCCAGTATGTTCGAAAGCATCTTCATATTTAACTTTGTAATTTGTACTTCCATCACTATATATACCTTTTAATGATACATCAGTTAATGCACTAAAATAACTATATTTTTGATCTTTCTTATCTGTTTCTGTATTATATTTAGTTCCATCTAATACATAATCCAATTTAAATGGTCCTACTAACCATTTTTGTCTTGTTGCATCAAAATGAACTTTAGTAGCTTTTTCTAGATCTTCATCTGCATCTGTTCCATCTGGTCCTAAAACTCTTGGCTCATATTTTATTTCTGGATTAGCAATTTTTATAGTTCTTGGTTGTTTTGTCGGTTCTGGTAGCTCATCATTTTTATTTACAACTATAAATGGTCTTATTGGTGGGCCAAAGAATTTTTGCCTTTTCCTTTGAATTGTTGGATGTGTATTTTGAAATTCTATCATTTTATACCAATATCTTTTAAAATCCTGTCCTGCATAATATGTATTTTTACCATAATCAACAACACTTGCAATTTTTAATCCTTTTCCTATTTTGTCTATTTCAGGATCCATCCATATAGCTGCTTGTATTCCATTTTCAGCATTTTTACTTGTTTCTCCCATATAATGATCAGGTATCTGATATTTTGATTCATTTTGTTTTCTTTGTGCAAAAGAGCTAACATAAAACATTAAAGCAAAATTTTCTGGAGTAAATGCCATTTCAGTATTTCCAGTTATATATGTTCTAGCTTCAGATTGCATTCCTGCATTATCTAAAGATCTATCGTCTGGAAACCTATCCATTGCATCATTGTGTATTTTTGGTGTAATTGAACCACCTGCTTCAAATTCTTCTTTAATTCTTTTTACACCTTCTTTAACTGCATCTGCATATTCTTTTTTCTTCTGTTTTTTTACTTCTGCTGAATCTTCAACCGTAATTTCTTCTATATATACTCTATTTTCTGTTCCAATTAATTCTACCCACTCACCAAGTTCATTTCGAACTAATTTTGGTATTTTGTTTCCATTTTTTTCTATATAATATACAGGTTTTCCCTTTTCTTCTACGACAGTTATTTCTTCTTTATGAGAATATTCAGGCTCTTTTATCCCCATTTCTTCTAATTTATTTTTTATATCTGCTTCTGTTCCATAAGTACCATAGCTACCCAAAGTAAACTCTTTATCATTTCTATCACCTTGTGTTGCATCTTTTGCTGAAAGCATAATACGATTTGCTACATCTTCTGCATTCATATCAGTATAGCCATATGAATCTTGTATTGCATGTATCAAGCTTTCTTTAGAGCTTCCTATAGTTGCAGGTAAAAGTACATTTCTTTCAATACAAAATACACCAGCATCCGCAAATAAATCTTTCTCATTATAACCTACTATTTTAGCATTATCTATTTTTTCCATTCCACGTGGATCATACAATTTTCCTTCATTAACCATATATTTGGATGCTATATCATCTGGATTAAACGCATTTTTATTAGGATCAATTTTTTGATCTGGTTGTGTGGAATCGTTTGTCTCCTTGTATAGCACATTATTTGCTTGGCTTTCTAATATTTTTCTATTTTCACCTTCTGAAAAAAACTTGAATAATTCATTTCTAATTGTTGCATATCTTTTAGTTTCTTCACTTACATTTTTTCCAGGTTGTACTCCAGTTATTTGATTTCTTGCATATAGCCTAGTAAAGTCACCATTGTAGCTAACAGCATATATTAATTTGTTAAATACTGGTGATATTGCCATAATTAAAAATATCAAACTTACTAATACAATTATCTGCTTTTTGTCTTTTTTCTTTTGCAAAGCCTTTTCCTCCTCAATCAAAGTTATTTATTACATTTATAATCACACATATATATTTTTTTTTCAATATATGTGAACTTTTAGAAACTATATTTAAACATTAGTTTTAACTATTTTTTTATTTAAAAATCTTATACTTTTTAATGGAAATATACATTTTAAGATCCATTTGTTTTTCTATTATCACATCGATGATAAAACACTTTTTCCCAGCATTTTAGTCTTATTTTTTATTTTTGTTAAAAAAGATATTAATATTTTTTATTTTATTTTTTTAGTGATAACTTAATATATATACATTTATTTTGTAGTTTTAAAAAAAAGCTTAATTAATTTTTGTTTTTTTCTTAATAGTTTTTATCCAAAATTTTTATCCTTATTAAAAATACATTTCATTTTTGTAACACAATTTATCTGTTATAAAATTATACAAAATTAAAAAGCAGGGTCACCTGCTTTTCTTTATTTTATATTACCTTCTTTATCTATCTTTTTTAGTCTCATCCAATTTACAATCATATATATTCCTATAATAGGAACTATTATTGAAAGAATTATTAAAACCACATTTTCTTTTATACCAGACCTTGGGTAGTCTTCTTCCTGTTTTTTATTTACTATGCCTCCATTGTTTTGATTATTTAAATTTTGTAATTCCGTATTATTTCCATTGTTTTGATAAGTTCCATCTGGATTTATTGGAATTAACTCTCCATTTCTAGTTGTAAATATGCTTGCTCCATTATTTCCAGAATTAATTGTATTTCTATTATTTTGAGATCCAGTAGTTATAAATCCACCTTGTTGTTGGTTAGGTAATGTATAATCTCTTGGTAATTTCCAACTTGCTACATATACTTGATCAACATTTTGTGGAGCATCTACTCTTTGTTGTGTAGAGCCTTTCCATCCTGCAAATACAAAACCTGGTTTTTCAGGGGTTGGAACAAAAGGTAATGAAAAACCTTTTTGTATAATAAATGTAGTTTTGCCATTTATTTTTCCTCCATTTGGATCAAAAACTATTTTTACTTCTTGTCTATTTGGTTTAACATTTCCTCCGCTTATATCTTTAACCCATGTAGCATAAAATGCAATATCTTGTCTTTGTTCTCTAGATACATTAGGTCTCCATCCTTGGAATATATATCCTGATTTTTTTGGATTTGGGGGTGCATATTTATTAAGTTTTTCTCCAGAATTAAATTCACCTTCTTTATATACTTTTTCAACTTTACCTACTTGCGACATTTCAAAAAATGAATATTTATATTTTTTTATTGTCCATTCACTTTTTATTTGCATACTTGAATTTATTGGTGTGTTATAGTCTATTGACCATCTATTAAATGTATAATCAATGTTTGTTGGCGGAGAATTTTCTAATGCTTTTAGAACTGTAGGGTTTTCATTTAATGTAGTTCCTTCTTTAATTCTAAACGCTCTAGATCCAGTTCCGCTTTGAAAGTGCCCTGGAACAGCTATAAATATTATTGTAATGTCTTTTTTTTCTTCTGTATCACCAGGATCTGGATTTGGATTTGGCTCTTCCCTTTTTTCAAATATTGGAGTAAACACAGTGTCTTTTCTAATTATAGTTTTTGAAATATCTGGGCTCCATTTTATAAAAACATATCCTTCTTTTTCTGGTACTTCTTTTGGTCCATTTGCTATAGAATTTTCTGCCACTTCTTCTTGAAAAAATATCTCTCCGCTTTCATCTTTTAAAAACATAGCTTTGTATCTTTTAGCTTTATCTTTTTTCCATAATGCAGTAAAAGTCATATCCTTATCAGCTTTTATATTTACATCATTATCCCATCCTGTAAATATATATCCTTCTTTTTTAGGATTAATCTTATCTGCTATTTCTTTAACATTTGTTCCGATAGACACATTATTTTCATAGTATACTTCAGATGTTAAACTATCTTTAAATACTATTTTAGCCGTTTCAACATGTGGTGGCTCTCCAGATTTGTTAAAAGTTGCTGTTAATATAACATTTTCATATATAGGAACACCACCTAATGGTATTGACCATCCCTCAAATTTAGCATCTGAATTCTTTACTATATACCTATCTTTAGGTATTGCACCTTTAGTGATAGTTATATACACTTCTTTACCCATTTCTTGATTAGTTTCAGTATCATATATTATTCCATCACTAGTTTTCAATGTTATTCTTACATGGTTATCTTTTACTTTAGGAAATATATATGCTGAAGCTCTAAATCCTATATTTTTATTTGCCTTCCCTGTATCTCCTCTAAATGAAAACATTGATTTATTTTTATCCGGCTTATCTGATCCTCTAGTTATAAATACATTATCTCCATATGGGTAATCACTTATTCCACTACCTAGCGCTGAATTCTTATCAGACATTGGAACAGTTGTTTCATATATACCATCTCCATAATTTATATATCTATTTCTTTCAACTTCTTTAATATTATCTGCATATTCTTTTGCATCAATTTTAAATGGATATAATTCTATTTTACTTTTTATATCTATATCCTTTGAGCCAACTTTTTGTGTATTTGATGTTTTTAAACTTTTTCCGTTTTCTTCAATTGATTTAGATGAATTAGAAATATATGCACTTGTCCATTCTCTTGTTCCATCATTTAAATCATAAACTCCTGTTATATTACCAGTTGAGCTTTCTTCTTTATCATCTATATATGAAACTGTATCTTTATTTGTACCTGCTATACTTTGTGTTAAATAATATATTGCTCCTAATTCAGTATTTCTTGGTAATCCTACTTTTACAAAATCATCTGTAAATCCATAACTATTTCCTTCAAGGGAAGAGTTATCTAACTTACTAAAAGCCTCTCCTACTGAAACATTTGTTAGTTTAGTTTTAGATTTTTTAAATTCTGGTGATTTAATGTTTCCAACCGCTTTATATTTCGCAATCCAGAAACCATTCCCCATTACTTTATCTTTGAAAAACGCTGGATGAATTGTATATCCTTCGGGGATATCTGTTCCATCTTCTAAAATATATTTTATTTCAACTTTTATATTTTTAGTAATTACATCTTCTGGAAATTTAACGTGTTTATAGTTTTTATCTACATAATCATTTTGAATTCGATATCCTTTTAAATCTGTTTTATTTGCATCTTTATAGTATGCTATCCTATATGCAAATGTTGGTATCCAAACCCAATAACTTCCATCTTTTGTTTTAGCATTTGCCCATCTTTTGTCATTATAATCATACCATTTTTCTTTTTCTAAAAAAGGCCCTTTTAATTCTTTTTCTTCACCATTTTCCCAATAAATAGCCTTCATTCCTGGTAATAGCGCAGGTTCTCTTGCTTTTCCAAAAGCAATTGGCGCATTTGAATTGTTGGAATAATTATCTATTTTTTTTGCATTTATATTATAAGTGTCACTTGCAACCCCCAGTACTACTATTAATAATACTGAAAGTACCAAATAATATATAATACCTTTTTTATACTTTCTCATATTTTCTCCATTTTTACATAATCATTATAATTACAATTATATTATAATAATTTATAACAAATATGTATATATATTAAAGTATTTTAACATTTTTAAATAATAATTATTTGTTTTTTATTAATTTAAAAATAAAAAAATAAAAGCTATAATACATTTATTGATGTTTACGGCTTTTATTTTAATTTTTCTAATTACATAATATATTCATTTTCTGTAGTTGCACTCATATTTTCTTTTATTTCTTTCATATTCATTCCAAAATATTCAATCATTATATCCCTTACAACCTCAGCTGTATGGAATCCTACTACACCATTTTCTATTACTGTAACTATTGCTATTTCTGGATTATTAAATGGTGCGAATCCAACAAAAAGTCCATTTGTCATATTTCCTGCTTCAGCTGATCCAGTTTTACCACCAACTTCAATATTAAAATCTTTAAATACTGAGTATGCTGTACCACCTCTATCTCCTGTAACAGATCTCATACCTTCTAATACAGATTTTAAATGTTCTTTTTGAAATTCTATATCTTTATAGTTTTCATCCTTATATCCTGTTTTTTGTTCAATAATTTCTTTAATTTGTTCTCTAGATAATCTTACATTATTAGAATTTATTACACTTTTAACAATTGTAGGTTTTACTTGTTTTCCACCATTTACAAGTGTTGATATATATCTTGCCATTTGTATAGGCGTAAAACTGTTATAACTTTGACCTATTGCTGCAGATAATTCTCCACCTTCAGTCATTTTTTGTCCTTTTGATTCTGCAATCTCACTTGATGCAACACTTCCTGTTTTTTCTCCTGCTATTTCTATTCCTGTTTTCCTACCAAGTCCTAAATACTTAGAATATTCTGCTATCTTATCAGCTCCTAGTCTATGTCCCATTTCATAGAAAAATATATTACATGAATTCTTAAGTGCACCTTCTACATTTAGACTTCCGTGGCCTACTTTATATGAAGTATATATCCAACATACAGGATTATGTGCTCTATGGTATATTCCACTACATTTAACTGTAGTTTTTTCGTTAATTACACCTTCACTTAATGCTGCTATCGCTGTTACCATTTTGAATGTTGATCCTGGTGCATAAACTCCTTGAATTGCTCTATTCATAAGTGGTGCAAGAGACGAATTATATTCATCCCATTTTTTACCACTTATTCCTCCTAAAAAGCTTTCTGGTGTATATGTTGGATTGCTTGCCATTGCCAGTACTTCACCCGTTTTCACATTCATTACAACTACCGCTCCACCTTTAGCATCATATTTTTTTCCAAATCCACCATTTCTCATCTTATTTATTGTTCTATCTAATGATTGCTCAGCAACTTGTTGTAATTTAGAATCTATTGTTAACATAACTGTAGATCCACCAACTGCATCTTCTGTTACATATTCTCCAGTAACAGTACCATCTACATTT
>CAUPPN010000020.1:0-11839 GCA_963513115.1 uncultured Eubacteriales bacterium
GTGGAAATACCTGTACCCATTCCGAACACAGAAGTCAAGCACTACATGAGCCGAAGATACTTGCGGATTTGTCTGCTGGGAACATAGGGCGTTGCTAGATATATATTTTTATTATATATAATATGGTATTAGAGCTTAGCTCTTTTTTTTTGCCTTTTTTATTATTTTATTTTTATATTTGATTTGCAAATAAAAATTAAAATTAAAAAGGTAGTTAAATTAATGGATATAATAAAAAATAAGAAGCAAAAATATAACAAAATAAATAAATTGTATAATTCTAATATAATTAATACATCTGATATAGCAAAAGATATATATAAGGCTACATATATCTATATTGTAATTATAATTATTCTATCTTTATTGTTACTTTTTTCAGATGAAAATTATTTAAAAGATGTAGTTAAAATTGATAATAAAAATTTAAATTTCGTTTCTAATAATTTTGATTTTAATAATTTTAATAATTCAAGTAATCTAAATAATAATATTTTATATCCATTACCAAGAAAATATAAGATTTCATCTAAATTTGGATCCAGGTATCATCCAGTAAAAAAGAAAAATTCTTTTCATTATGGTGTGGATTTTGCAGTACCTGAAGGAACAAATTTAATTGCTGTTACAAATGGCATTGTCGTAAAAAGTAGTTTAGATGGAGCAAATGGGTATAGTATTTGGCTTAAAGATAATAATAATATAATTTATGTATATGCACATGTTAATCCATATAAAATGGTAAAGGAAAATCAATATATAACTAGAGGACAAACTATAGGATATGTTGGTCCAAAGTATGTAAAATTTAGTAATTATTCTGATAATTATGGATATACTAATGGATTATTAACAGGTCCACATTTACATTTTGGAGTTAGAGCTAATGGTAATTATTTAGATCCTATGAAAATTCTTTCAAAATAATATCTTGTTTTTAATCTTCTTTTTATCTTTTTAAAATTATATTAATATGTTATAATAAATTAAAATATATGATTTATCGGAGGGTTTATGGATAAAATAAAGGATACAAGTATAATAACTGATTCGATTATGAGGATACAAAAGGAAATTAACTTAGATGAATTAACAATAAAAAAAAGATTAGAAACTCAAAATGCAGTTAGAGTATATGATAGGGTAAGAGAAGATCTAGAAAAAGTAGCTACAGATGAAGAAATTGCATCAAATAATAATATTATTGAAGAAGCAATGGGAAAGCAAGTAATTGCTGAAGACAAAAATGTTGAAATTTTAATAGAAAGTTATAATAATCATACATTAGAAACTTTAAAAGAGATATATTATACATTTGAAGATGAAATAGGAGAAAGCCTTGAAGAATTTTCAAGAAAAATAATAAAAGAAGGAATAAAAAAAGAAAATTTAAAAGATAATATTTGTGTTGAAATAATGTTTACAGACCCTAAAGTAATAGCAAATTTAAATCAAAAAACAAGAAATAATCCAAAAACTACTGATGTATTATCATTTCCAGAATATACAAAAAAAGAATTAGAAAACAATTTGGAAATATTTAAAGAAAAAAATCAAAAAGAAGATGACTTATCAAAAATCATGTTGGGATCAATGGCAATATCTCTTGCTAGAGTATATAGGAATGGAAGAAGATATGAAACAGGCCTAAAAAGAGAAATGGCATATATGATAGTACATTCTTTTTATCATCTATTAGGATATGATCATTTAAATGATGAAGATAAAAAAATAATGAGAAAAAAAGAAGAGGAACTTTTAAAAATATTAGATATTGATTAGGAAATATTATATGAAAAAAAATAGTAAAATAAAAAAAAGAAAAAAGAAACTTATTAATCAAAATAATACAATAAATTATATATATATATTAATTATAATGGTATTGCTTGCTTGCTTAAGCATTAGAAATAATATGTATATAATACCAAGTGTAATACTTGTTATTATGCTAATAATGCTTAATTACTATGAAATATCTAAAAATAGGAAAAATTTTAAAAATGATTTTGTGAAATTAACTGAAGATATGAATATTGCAACACAGAATATGCTTGTCAATTCACCGTTTTCTATGCTAATTGCAGATGAAAGTGCAAATATAATTTGGAAAAGTAAAAAATTTAATAGTGAAATGAATGAAAAAGAAGCAGAAAAAAAGATTTCTATGATAATACGAAAAGCACAAATGGATATTGAAAATGGTAATAATAGAGATAATGAAAGATTAAATGATATACATACTAAAGTAGAAGTAGATAATAATATATATTTAGTTATTGGAAATTTTCTTAAAATACCTAAAAAGAACATAGCAGGAGCATATAAGTATATATATACATTGTATTTTTTAAATAATACAAGAAAAGAAGAATTAAAAAGAAAATATGATGAAGAAAAACTTATGATATCTTTCATTAAAATAGATAATTATGAAGAAATAATATCTAAAATAATATCATCAGAAAAATCTAGAATACTTTCTTAAATTGATAGATTGATATATTATTGGTCAGCTAAATTTAATGGATTAGTTATTAAAAATGATACAGAAGATTATATAATATTATTCCAGAAAAAATATTTAGAAAAAATAAAAGAAGATAAATTTAGTATATTAAATGATGTTAAAAAAATATATACTACAATATCATTACCTGCAACATTATCAATATCACTTTCAGAAGCAGGGGAAGAGTTAGAAAATACATATGCTTCTTCTAAAGAATTACTAGATGTAATCTTAGGAAGAGGTGGAGACCAAGCAAGTATAGCAATTGATGGAAAAATGAAGTTTTATGGTGGTAAAACAAAAGAGGTAGAAAAATTAACAAAAGTAAAATCAAGAGTTATATCTAAAAAACTTGCTAATAAAGCAAAATTATCATCTAATATCATAATAATGGGACATAAAAACATTGATATTGACGCATTAGGATCTGCAATAGGACTTAGAAGATTTTTTAGTGAATTTAATAATAATACATATATTGCAAGTAATATAGAAAGTGCAGGGTTAGGTGAATTTAAAAATATAATAAAAGAAAATGAAGAATATGATGATATAATATTAACTAAACAGGAAGCATTACAAAAAATGAATAAAGATACATTACTTGTAGTAGTAGATGTACATAGAAAAGAATTTACAGAGTTTCCAGAATTAGTAGAAAATTCAAAGCATATAGCTTTAATAGATCATCATAGAAAACTTGTAGATTATATAGAAAATGTAGAAATAGAATATCACGAAGTATATGCATCATCTACATCAGAACTTGTTACTGAAATAATAGAATATTCTGAAAAAAATATAGAATTAAATTCATTTGAAGCTGAAGCATTATATGGAGGAATACTAGTAGATACAAAGAATTTTACTTTTAAAACTGGTGTAAGAACATTTGAAGCCGCAGCATATTTAAGAAAATTTGGAATTGATATAATAAGAGTAAAAAAATATTTTGAGACAAATTTAGACGGTTATATGAATATTTATGATATAATTAAAAATACAAAAATGATTTCAGAAAAAATAGCAATAGCAAGAAATGAAAAGAAATCTCCGGCTGCAAATTTAGAATGTGCCAAAGCTGCAGATCAGATGCTTAAAATAAGTAATATAGCGGCAAGTATAACATATGGATATGACGGAAAGGTAATGCAAATATGTTTAAGATCACTTGGTGATATTAATATGCAATTGATAGCAGAAAAATTAGGCGGTGGAGGTCATATGACACTTGCTGGTGCACAAATTGAAACAGATAATTATGATGTTGTAGAAGAAAAAATAATTAATGCAGTAAAAGAATATTATGAAGAAATAGCAAATTAAAAATAGGAGGCAATATGAAAGTTATACTTTTAGAAGATGTAAAAAAAGTAGGGAAAAAAGGTGAGGTAATAGAAGTTAAAAGTGGATATGCTACAAATTTTTTACTACCAAAAAATAAAGCAAAACTTGCAACAAGAGAAAACATATCAAAGCTTGAAGATGAAGAAAATCTTAAAAAACATAATAGAAAATTAGAGATAGAAAAAGCAGAAAAAGAAAAAGAAGAATTAGAAAAACTTACTATTTCAATATATGCAACAACTGGTGAAATGGGCAAACTTTTTGGAACAATTACACCTTCTGAAATTTCTAAGGAATTAGAAAAACAAGCTAATAAGAAGATAGATAAAAAGAAAATAGTTGCAAATGATTTAATAAAAACAACTGGATCTTATTTGATAGATGTAAAACTTGATAAAGAAGTTATAGCAAAATTAAGAATATTAGTAAAAAGTAAAGATGGATACACTAAAAGAACTACCATATGATATTAAAGCAGAACAAGCAATACTTGGTATAATGCTTGTAGATAAAGATGCAACTCTTGAAACTACAGGAATTCTAAAACCTGAGTTCTTTTATAGTGGAGAAAATCAGATAGTATATACCGCAATGGTTACATTAAGTACAAATGGTATACCAATTGATATAATCACAGTTAAAAATGAACTAGAAAAAATGGGAAAATTTGAAAAAATAGGTGGCTATGAGTATTTAAGTAAACTTACAGAAGAAGTATCAATTACAAGTAATTTAGAAAATTACATAGAAGTTGTATTGTCTAAATACAAGCTTAGACAAATAATACAAACTGCAGTAAAAATGCAAAAATTAAGTTATGATTCTAAAGATCCTAAAGATATCATAGACTTAGTTGAAAAAGAAGTATTTGACTTAGGAAAAGATGAAACAAATAATTCGTTAGAAAGAATCAATAAGATAATTATAGATACTTTTATAGAATTAGATGAACTAAATAAAGCTGGAAGCAATATAGTAGGTGTACCTAGTGGATTTATAGACTTAGATAGAAGAACAACAGGATTTAAAAAATCTAGTTTAATTATATTAGCTGCAAGACCTGGTATGGGAAAATCTGCACTTGCAAATAATATAGCTACAAATGCAGCAATAAGATATAATATTCCAACACTTATATTTAATTTAGAAATGTCTAAAAATGAATTAGTAAAAAGGATGCTTGCATCAGAAGCATTAGTTGATAATACAAATTTAAACACAGGTAGAATTTCAACAGATGAAATGGAAAGATTATCTGTTGCAGGTGATGAATTATCAGAAGCAGAAATATATATTGATGATACAGCAGGTATTGATATAATGAATATAAGGGCTAAGGCTAGAAAACTTAAAATAGAAAAAAATATTGGATTAATAGTTGTGGATTATTTACAGCTTATAGAACCTGCAGGAAGAAGAAACTCTACAAGAGAGCAAGAAATATCTGAAATTAGTAGATCACTTAAAAAACTTGCAATGGAACTTAATATACCAATAATTGCTCTATCACAGCTTTCAAGATCTGCAGAAAAAGGTGAAACAAGAAGGCCTATGCTTTCAGACCTAAGAGAATCTGGAGCAATAGAGCAGGACGCTGACATGGTACTTTTTATATATAGAGATGATTATTATAACAAGGAAACAGATAATCCGAATACTGCAGAAATAATAATTGCTAAAAATAGAGGCGGACAACTTTCTACTGTACAATTGTTATGGATGGGCAGCTTTACTAAATTTGAAAATTATGGTGATAGAGATGAAGAAGAAAGATTTTAGAATGGATAGATCATATATAGAAAAAGAAAAAAATAATATAAAAAAAGTATATGATATTTTAGAAAAAAATGTTTTTGAAGATGAAAATTCATTTGCTATAATTGCACTATCAGGAGGCCCTGATTCAATATATCTAGCAGAGATAACTTATAATTATTTATTAAATGAAAGAAAAGTTTTAAAAGAAAATATTCCAAATTATATGATTGCGGTTCATGTAAATCATATGATTAGAAGAGAAGCAAAAGAAGATGAAATATTAGCAAAAGAATTTTGTAAGTCAAGAAATATTCCATTTGTAGTTTATAGTGAAAACATGGAAAAAGAAGCAGAAACTGCAAAAGAAAGTGTAGAAACTTATTCTAGAAATTATAGGTATAATACTTTTAAAAAAGAAGCAGAAAAACATTTAAAAGAAAAAGAAAATATTAATCCAAATATTAATCCAAAAGTTAGTATACTTACTGCACATACATATGATGATAATGCAGAAACAATTTTTCTAAGACTTATGAGAGGAACTAGTAAAAAAGGGTTAGAAGGTATAGCAAAAAATACAAAAATATCTGACAATATATATTTAGTAAGACCAATATTAAATATTAAAAAAGAAAATCTTATTGAATATTTAAAAAATAATGATATTAAATTTGCTGTAGACAAGACAAATTTTGAAACAGAATATACTAGAAACAAGGTTAGAAATATACTATTTAAAGAAATTAAGGATTATGGATTTGATATTACAAGATCCTTAAATAGTTTATCTGAAAATATTATAGAAGAAGAAAAATATTTAGAAAAAGAACTAGAAAAAGTAATTATTGAATGTGAAATAAAATTAGAAAAAGACTACTTAGAAAAGAAAAATGAGGAAAAATTAGATTATAAAAAAATTAAAATATATGATATAGATAAATTAATTAATTATGATAAATATATAATTAAAAGAATTATTGCAAAAACTATTGAAGATATATGGTATGGAAGTAATAATGTAACTAGTATAAATATTGAAGATATATATATGCTAATAAAAAATAATATAAATGGTAAAAAATTATATCCAAATAAGAATATATTGGTAGAAATTGAAAGAAAAGAAAAATATCAAAAAGACGAAAAATCAAGTAGTAGCCAAAAAGTTGTTTCATTTAAAAAAATAAAATAGATTAAGGATATATTAAATAATTGTAATTTACATAAAAAAGTGTTATAATATACATATATATGATATATGTTAAATATATTTAAAATTTAAAAAATATATATTTAAAATATTATATTTGTGTTAAGATAAAATATAGTTAAAATAAGAAATAAAGATAAAATAAATAATCTAAATAAAAAAATAAATTTAAATATAATATTGGAAAGGAATGAAATGAATCAAATACTAGTATCAGAAGCGTTATATATAACTCCTGAAATGAAGAAGAAAAAAAGAATATATAAAATAAACTTCTTTATTGCACTAATATTGATGGTAATATTATTTTCATATTATGCATTTGCTGAATACAATAAATACAAAGAAGAAGAGCATGCAAAACAAGTATTATCTTCATTAGATTTTAGTATGGATGACAGTAAAGATCCAAATATTAAAATAACAGAAGATCAAACCGTAGTATTATTAGATAAATCTAATGGTATGGATGATGAATATGAAGATAAGAGAACTCCAGAAGAAGAAGCGGCTTATCAAAAAGCAAAAGAAGAAACAACAAAGATAGCTGAATCAGGTGATAAATATTATACAATTGGTGTTGTTGAAATACCAAGTATAGATGTTAAATATGCAATAATAAATAAGACTACAGATGAATTGCTTAGAATTTCACCAACTAAGTTTTGGGGTCCAGATCCTAATAAGATAGGAAACTTTTGTATAGTAGGACATAATTATAGAAATAAAAGATTCTTTTCTAAAGTTCCAACACTTAAAAACGGTGATATAATACAAATTACAGATCCAACAGGAAGAAAAATTGATTATGCAATTTATGATAGTTATGTAGTAGAACCTGAAAATGTAAGTGCAACATCACAAAAAACAGATGGAAAAAGAGAAGTTACTATAATAACTTGTACAAATGATAGCCAAAAACGAGTAATCGTTAAAGCAAGAGAAGTAGAAAGATAATAACAAGTAAAGATAAATAAAATTAATACAATTAACAAGATAAAAAGCATCATATTTTATATGATGCTTTTTTCAGTAAGTATATTTTTCATATATAAAAAAACTTATTATAATGGAAAAATATTGAAAAAAGTAAATTAAAAATATAATATCTATAATATGGAGGATATTATGAAAAATAATAAAGGAATGACAAAGCTTTCTAAAGCGATAATTACAATATTTATATTAATGATAGTATTGGGAATATTAGGTGCAATTGTATTTAATTGTTTACCAACGAAAGGCAAGAGTGAAACAAATAATGTTCAAGATTTAGAAAATAGAAAAAATAATATAGAAGAAGAAATAAATAAAAGAGAAGAAAAAATAGAAGAATTAAAAAAGAATAAAAATTACAAAAGCTATAAGTATTTATCATCATTAAGTTTTATAAGATATCTTGAAAATAAAGGTTTGATAGATTACGACAACGATACAGTGCTTGGAAATAGGATTACTGTAGCTGATAAAAATTATGATATATTAGATTATAAAATTGATGATAATGGAAATTTAGTTTCATATAAAAAGAATGAAATAAAAGGCGATGAACCAAATATAATGTTTACTGGTAAGGGAATTTATGATAATGAAAACAACTTTATAACAAAAGTAAATTACGATGGTAAGGCAAGTTTTGATCCATTATATATAGGAAGCGAGCCAATAGTAGTTGCTACAGATAAAAAAGATGGAGATATTACAAATAATTTAAAAGTAACATATTCAGAAAAACCTGAAAATTGGAAACCAGACAATATATATAAGGTAATATATGAAGTTACAAATAGTAATGGTAAAAAAGCTAAGAATATTTTAAATGTTAAGTTACTTGATTTAATGAAAGGTAAGAAATAATGAAAGTTGGAATTATAGGCTGTGGATCTTGGGGGTTAGCACTTGGAAGGCATATTGCAAATAATGGGCATGATGTGACTATTTGGGCCTTTTCTAAAGAAGAAAAAGAATGTTTAAATAATACACATACTGCAAAATTATTGGAAGGAGTTTCATTTCCAGAGAATTTAGTTGCAACAAATGATCTAAAAGATGCAGCAAGTAATAAAGATATAGTTCTTCATGTTACTCCATCAGCATTTGCTAAAAATATATTTAAAAATTATTATATGTATCTTAAAAATACACCAATTTTGATTTGTACAAAAGGTTTTGATAAAGAAGAAAAAAAGATATTTTATGAGATTTTTTCTGAATATATTTCAAAAGAGAATATTGCGGTGCTTACCGGTCCTACACATGCAGAAGAAGTATCTAAAGATATAATATCTGCAATGGTTGTTGCAAGTAGCAAAGCTGAAATAGTAGAAAAGACATTGAATATATTTGATAAAAAAACAATTAGATTATATGAAAGTGACGACATAATTGGAACAGAATTAGGTGGAGCGCTTAAAAATATAATAGCATTTTGTGCCGGTGTTTTAGTTCCATTGGAGCTAGGTGATAATACATTTGCAGCACTATGTACAAGAGGACTTGTTGAAATGAATAGATTTTCTACATTATATGGAGGAAAAGATAATACAATATATGGCCTATCTGGATTAGGAGATTTGATTGTAACATGTATGAGTAAACATAGTAGAAATAGAAGAGCAGGAATTCTAATAGGAAAAGGATTAAAAGAGCAAGAAGTTAGAAAAGAGATAGGAATGGTAATTGAAAGCTTTGACAATATTGAAACAGCAAAATATTTAGCAGATGCTAAAAAGATAGATATGCCTATATTAGATGCATCATATGACATACTATTTAATAATGTATCACCAAAAGATGCAATATCAAAATTAATGGAAAGAGATCTTAAAAAAGAATTTTATGAATAAAATTTATTAAAAAATGTGTACTTATTAAATATGTTTTAAAGTGAGTAAAAATTGCTCACTTTTTATTTTGTTTTTTATTTATAATATATACATATAATATTATAAATGTGTTTAAAAATATCTAAAATATGATATAATAAAAATATTATAAAAATCTTATATAATAAATTATATAAGAATGACTTAATCTTAGAAAGAGGGAAAAAATGAAATACAGAACACACACATGTGGGGAATTAAGAATAGAAGATTGTGGTAAAAAAGTAAAACTTGCCGGATTTATTAAAAGAACTAGAAATTATGGAAAGATGCTCTTTATGGATTTAAGAGATCATTATGGAGTAACACAGATTATTTTTCAAGGTGATTTATTAGAAGAAATTATTTCCACACCTAAAGAAAGTACAATTATGGTAGAAGGTGAAGTAGTTGAAAGGAAAGATAAAAATCCAAAAATGCAAACTGGTGATATTGAAGTTATAGCATCAAAGGTAGAAGTTTTTTCTATATGTAAAGTAAATTTGCCATTTGAAATAAATGAAGAATATACAAATAACAAAGAGGATTTAAGATTAAAATATAGATATCTAGATTTAAGAAATGAAAAAATACATGAAAATATCATTAGAAGATCTAAAATGCTTAAAGATGCAAGAGATTATATGTATCAAAATGATTTTATAGAAGTGCAAACACCAATACTTGCAAATTCATCTCCAGAAGGGGCTAGAGACTTTTTAGTACCTAGTAGATTACACCCAGGAGAATTTTATGCATTACCTCAAGCACCACAACAATTTAAACAATTACTTATGGTATCAGGATTTGATAAATATTTTCAAATAGCACCATGTTTTAGAGATGAAGACCCAAGAGCAGATAGATCACCTGGTGAATTCTATCAATTAGATTTTGAAATGAGCTTTGCATCAGAAGAAGATGTATTAGAAAAACTAGAAGGATTTGCTAAATATATATTTACACAAAATACTGAAAAAGAAGTAGACTGTAAGCCATTTAGAAGAATTAAATATAATGAATCAATGGAAATTTATGGAACAGATAAACCAGATCTAAGAAACCCACTAATACTTAAAAATGTTTCTAAAGAATTTGAAGGAAGCAAAATTAAAATATTTGAAGATAAAAATGTATATATGTTATTACTTCCTGGAACTAAAGGAAGAAAATATTATGATCTACTTACAGAACATGTAACTAAAATCTTAGAAGGAAAAGGCCTAGCATGGATGAAAGTTGAAGAAGGCAAAAGAAGTGGTGGAGTTACAAAATTAATATCTGATGAATTATTTAAAAAACTAATTGAAAAAAGTGATATTTTAGAAGATAAAAGAGTGGATAAAGATGAAGAGGAAGTTAAGAGCTTCAATATTGATAAAGAAAATATGACAGTTTTATTTATAGCAGATGAAAATAAAGAAAATGCACAAAAAGTCGCAGGTGGATTAAGAAACAAGGTTGGAGAAGATTTTGATTTAATTAACAAAAATAAGTTTGTATTTTGCTTTATTAAAGATTTTCCATTTTTTGAAAAAAATGATGAAGGAAATGTTGATTTTAGCCATAATCCATTTTCTATGCCTAAAATATCAAAAGAAGATTTGGATAAATTATCAGAAGAAGAACTATATGATGTAGAAGCATATCAATATGATTTGGTAGGAAACGGATTTGAACTTGCATCTGGTGCTGTAAGAAATTATGATATTAAAATGATGAAAGAACTTTTTGAAAAAGTTGGATATAGTGCAGATGAAGTAGAAAGAAAGTTTACTGCATTATATACTGCATTTCAATATGGAGCACCACCACATGCTGGAGCTGCACTTGGACTAGATAGAATAATTATGCTTTTAAATGAAGAAGAAAATATACGTGAGGTTATTGCATTTCCTAAAAATAAAAAAGCAAGAGACCTTATGATAGGGGCACCATCATTTGCAGATCAAAGTCAATTAGATGAATTACATATAAAAATTGATTTAGAAGACAATGAATAATTAAATTTGCAAATGCTTTCTTAAGCTTATATAATAATTATATAGGAGATCGGATATGAAAAAATCTGTAAAAAATGTAAAAATTAATATGATTAAAAACATAATAGTTATAATATTTTCCATGATTATATTAGCAATAGCTTTT
>CAUPPN010000021.1:0-11574 GCA_963513115.1 uncultured Eubacteriales bacterium
ACTTCTTCAATTTCGTTATCTTTACGTTCTTCTTCTTTGCTCAATTCCTCTGCAATAGCAAATTCTTTTTCAATTTTCTCTTGTCTTCTTTTAATATCTTTTCTTATATCTTCTAATCTTAATTTCTTATTTTTCTTTTCATTATTATTTCTATTTTCTGTTTCTGAAATTATTTCTTTAAATTCATTTAATATTTGCTTTTCATCTTTTTCTAGAATTTTAATTTTTCTTTCTTTACTTACTTTTCTATTTCTTTTTATATTTCCATTTTCTATTATTTTTTCATATATTTTTTCTAATTGCTTTTTCTTTTTTACTTTATCTCGTTCTGTTTTTGCAATTTCAATATAGTATTTAATTATTTCAGATATTATATTTTCTTTTTGTTCTTCACTTATTACATTTTCTAACGAAATAATTATTTCACTTAGTATGTATTGTATATCTGATTCTATAAAAATTGGTATATCAGCTATAATTTTTCTTGTTATTTCTTCGCCATTATTTTTATGTTCTTTTAATTTGGCAATATTATCTAATATATCTAATATTTTGGCATCAAATGAAAAGGTATTTTTTTCTACCTTATCATCTTGTATATTTAATTTGTCTATAATATCTTTCGTAAATTTTTCCATATGTATTCCATTACTTATTCATATATTTATTATATATTGCCGCTAATATATTTTTTGTTTCTTCTTTCATAGGTTGTTTTTTTAATTTTTTATATTCTAATTTGTAATCATAATTATCATCTTTATTTTCTAAAATTACTGACAGTATACTTCTTGGTATCTTTTTAGTTAAATCATCATCTGTTGCTTTTAAAATTACATATACTTCTTGTAATACTTTTGGATCTATATTTTTAAATTCTTCTTTTTCATTATTCTTCATAAACATCCTTTTATTTGCTATTCGTTATTTGTTGTTTCTTATTTCTTATTATTATCTATTTTATCTGTTGTTATTTTTAATCATATATTGTTTTACTATATTTTCAGCATTCTCAGCTATATTATAATATTTATATTTCTGATTTATATTATTATTTTTTTCATTTTCTAATATATCTTTTTTCAAAAATATATTTGCATCTTCTCTTTCATATAATGTAATTAATCCATTTTTAGCAAGTGTAGCATAATATATTATTTCATCATCTACTATTATATGTTTTAGTAATATATTAGAAAATTCTTTAATATCTTTAAGTGATATTATATCTATATCATATGCATAGCTTAATATTTTAGCTATTTCAATCATCTTTATTTTCTTTTGATCTTCATTACTTGTTTTTCCTAAAACAATCTCATTTAATTCTTGTATATTAGAAATATAATATGCATCTTCTCCTACAATATATATTAATTCAGAATTTTTAAATTCCATATTTACCCCATAATATTATCTATTATATTATTATTATATAATTCTCTTGTTACAACTGTACTTTGTATGTATTCTTTAGCTTTGTTATTTGGTATTACTGTTGCTGTTATTCTAATTAAATATAGTATTACAAATATTACTATTGCAGATTTAAGTACAGAAAGTGCTGCACCACCTATTCCATTTATACCATCTATTATTGGTATAGCATCTAGTATTCCTCCTATAAATTTATCTATGATAAATAGAATAAATTTAAGTAATAAGTATAGCGCTAGTGTAATTACGGCTCTAACTGATATCATTGTAATTGCTTTAGCTGTATTTTCTCCTGCTTTATCTATTTGTTTTTTAAATATTTTTAATGAAAAAATACTATTATTATCTTTTTCACTATTTTCTTCTTGTTCTTCTTTTAGCAAAGTTTCTTTAATAGATTGCTCTAATTGTTTTGGTGAATCAAAATTTTTATATGCAACTTCAGATAATGGTTGTGATAATAATATAGATATTGGAAGTATTATCAATATTGATGCTATTTCTATTATTGTGCCTAATACGCCTTTTTTAAAACCTCTAAATCCACTATATATAACATATCCTATTAATATTATATCTATTATTATTGGTATAAACTTATCCATTTTTTCTCCTATTCTTTATCTATTTATTTTTTCTTTTATTTTCTATTTTCTGTCTTTGAACTGCCACACAAAGCCCGTACTTTTTTACTTATAGTTTTTTATTATAATTTCAAATTATAATTCCAATATTTCTAGCTTATCTTGATAAATTATAGCTACCATCTTGTCTGACAATTTAAAATCTTTTATTTCCTTTGTTGCAACATATTTTTTCTTATACCAGTGTGATGAAGTATATATTTTAATTTCTTTTCCATCATTTATTCCGATATATCCATCAGATATTACTACATTTCTAGGTGGGGCTTCTCCAATTAAACTAATTGATGCTTCTTTTCCACCTTCTGTTAAGTTTATTAGATTATATTTATTTGCAAATATTCCTGAATTTTCTTTTTTAATTATTGCTATTCCACTTCTATTTTCTATATCTACATATTCAACATTTCCTTCAAGCTTATATATTTCTCTTGTATTATTATTATTTTCAAGTGAAATATTATATATACTATCAGAATATTGTGCTATCAAATCTCTATTTTCCTTGAATTTTATATTTACAATCAACTTATTTATCATAAACTCATTTACTATTGCATTTTTTGGATCTGTTTTTGCTTTTGGTATTGATATTATTTTAACATTAGAATTTGCAATAGTTTTAGAATAGTCTATTTCTGCTATAGCCAAAAAATTATTGTCTCTTGATATATCTGTATCTATTGTATATCCTTGTGATATATATGTTTTAAATATTTGTTTTCCGCTTTTATCAAATACTATAACAACAGACTTATATATACTATCTTTTGTTACTACAGACACATATCCTTCAGAGTTTACGCTAATACTTAAAACTGGCATTTCTAGCTTTCTTTCCCATTTAGCAGTTTCATCTTCATAAAGATATATTGAAGTACTTTCTCTATCTCCTAGGGCTAAATATTTTCCACTCACTTTATATAACGGAGTACCTACTGAAACTTTATCTTTTTTCTTTTCTTGTCCTTTTCTATCATATATACTCATTTCACCATTTCTAAGTAGGTATATATTGTTATCAGAAACTATTACTCTTGATGGATTTATAGATGAAACATATATTTTTTTAGTATCTATATCTTGAACTTCTTTTTTTAATATATTTCTATCAATGTATTTTCTAAAGTTTTCATTCGAAATATATAATGATGTAATAATAGCAAATATAATTATTACAGCTATTATAATAACATTTTTACTTTTAATTTTATTTTTATTTCCAATCATATTTTGTTCATTTTTAATAAAATTGTCCACTAATCTTTCCTCATTTACATATTTATACACAATAATGAAAAATATACTAGCAATATTTTTGTTATAAAGTATAAAAAATATAAAGTAAAGCCAAATAAAAAAAGACACTAGATTTTCTAGTATCTTTAAAATTATATTTTTTATATATTTGTATCCACTATCTCTTACTGAATTGTGGAGCTTTTCTAGCTTTCTTAAGACCATATTTCTTTCTTTCTTTCATTCTTGGATCTCTTGTTAAGAATCCGTGTGCCTTAAGTTCTTTTCTATTATCTTCATCAGCTTTAATTAATGCTCTTGATATTCCATGTCTTATAGCTTCTGCTTGTCCTGATAGACCACCACCGTTTACATTAACTAATACATCATATTTATCTTCTTTATTTAATACTGCAAATGGTTGTCTAATTATAGTTTTGCTATTTTCATTTTTGAAATATTCATTAATATCTTTTCCATTAACAACTATTTTTCCATCACCTGCTAAAAGTCTAACTCTTGCAACTGATTTTTTTCTTCTTCCTGTTCCTAAAAATACACCTTTTTCTGCCATTACTTAACCTCCCATATTTCTGGTTTTTGAGCTGTTTGCTCATGTTTATCATCTGCATATACTCTTAATTTTTTAAGTTGTGCATCTCCTAATTTTGTATGTGGTAACATACCCTTTACTGCACGATACATTGCTTGTTCTGGTTTTTCTTGCATCATTCTTCTTGCAGGTGTTTCTTTTAGTCCTCCAATATATCCAGAATGTTTTCTATACATTTTTTGATCTAATTTTTTTCCTGTAAGTACTGCGTCTTTACAATTTATTATTATTACAAAATCACCAGTATCTATATTTGTTGTGAAATCTGGTCTATGTTTTCCTCTTAATAATTTAGCTGCTTCTGTTGCTGTTCTTCCTAATGATTTACCAGCTGCATCAATTATATACCATTTTTTCTCTATTTTACCTACTTGTGGAGTGTATGTTTTATCCATTATTCTTCTCCTTTCTTTTCAGCTTTTTCTTCTTTTTTAGTTTCTTTTTCTTCTACTTTTTCTTCTTTGTTTTCTACTTTTTCTTCTGCTTTAACATCTGTTTCTTCTACTTCAACTTCTTCTGTAGCAAGTTCTGTCATTTCTTCTGCTTCAGTTTCTGGTACTAATACATACTTTTTAACTTCAACTTCTTCGTCTTTTATTCTTGCTCCTACTTGTTCTTTAGTTTTAGCTTTTTTACCTACTCTATCTCTTAAGTAGTTTAATTTTGCTCTTCTAGCTTTTCCTACTCTTACTAATTCTATTTTTTCTACATTTGGAGAATGTATTAAGAAAGTTTTTTCTACTCCAACTCCATATGATATTCTTCTTACTGTAAATGTTTGGTTTACACCACCATTTTGTATTTTAATTATTGTTCCTTCAAATACTTGGATTCTTGATTTATTTCCTTCTTTAATCCTAGCATGAACTCTAACTGTATTACCTACTTTAATCTTAGGAACTGTGTTTTTCATTTGTTCACTTTCGATTGCTTTAATAATGTCCATTAAAATGGCCTCCTTCTTTATATTTTTTTAATTTAATTTATTTTATTATTTTTTCTTTATTCTTCATTTTTTATTCTATTTGTTATTTCAGTTATTATTTATTTTCTTCTTGTTTTAGTTTTTCTAAATATTTCTTATCTTCTATACTTAAATTATTATTTTTCTCTGCTTTTTTTAATAATTCTGGTCTTTTTTCATAAGTAATTTTTAAAGACTCTTTTCTTCTGTAATCTTCTATTTTTTTATGATTACCCTCGAGTAAAACTTGTGGAACTTTTCTTCCTCTAAAGTTTTCTGGTCTAGTATATTGTGGATATTCTAATATATTATTAGTTAAACTCTCATCTGCAAGTGAATCTTTAGAAATCACTCCTTCAATATATCTAGAAACACTATCTATAACTATCATTGCTGGTAATTCACCGCCTGTAAGTACATAGTCACCTACTGATATTTCTTCATCTACTATTTCGTCTATTGCTCTTTGGTCAACCCCTTCATAGTGTCCACATAGTAGTATTAAATTTTCTTCTTTAGAAAGCTCAATTACTTTTTCTTGTGTAAGAACTTTCCCCTTAGGACTTAAATATATTGTTTTTGCATTTTTTCGTATATTTTCATCAATACTTTCATAAGCTGAGATAATAGGCTCTGGTGTCATTACCATTCCTGCTCCTCCTCCATATGGTGGAAGATCAACTTTTTTATGCTTGTTTGTACTAAAATCTCTAATATCAATAATCTCAGTATCTATTATATTATTATCTTTAGCTCTTTTTAATATACTATTATCTAAAATATCAAACATTTCTTTAAATATGGTAAGTATCACATATTTCATAGATCAAATACCTCTCTTAATTTTGATATATCTGTATCTATTCTACCTTCATCAATATTAACATTTTTAATATATTCTTTAGTATATGGTATACTAATTTCCCTATTTAAACCATTTAACTTAACAGTTATATTGTAATGGTCTGATATCTCTATTGCATCGACAACTTTACCTAGTAATACATTTTTTTCATCATATACGTTTGCTGCTATAATATCTATTATATAATGTCCTTCACCTTTTGAAAGCTTTGGCATTTCTTCTCTTAATATGTATATCTCTTTGTTTGAAAGTATTCTACTACTATCTACATCAATAATTTTTATACCATTATATTTAATGCTAGAAATTATTATATCATCTTTAATACTTTTAATTTCCAATTCAATTTTCTGATATAATCCTTTATCCTTGATATACATGTTTTTGTATTTAGTAATGTCATCACTATATGATTTTATTTTTATATCACCATTTAATCCATGTGTTGTAATTATTTTAGCAATAACCAAATATTTATTATCTTCACTATTATTAGTTATTATCTGCATCTTTTTCATCGAAGTTTACAAACTCAATATATATTCTTTTATCTACATTTTTTAATGCTCTTATTACATTTCTTATTGAATCTGCAACTAATCCTTTTCTTCCTACTAATCTTGAAACACCAATTCTAGTTGATGTAACTTTAAAATGTATATCTTTATCAGTTTCTTCTTTTTCTATTTCAAATTTTTCATCTTTTACTATATTACTTACAATTAGCTCTAATAGTTCTTCCATTTTTTCTCCTATTTTGCTTCTTCAGCTATTTTTATTAGCTTTTTAGCAGTTTCAGTAGGTTGTGCTCCTTTTTTAATCCAATCATTTACTTTTTCTACATCAATTTTAATTGTAGATGGATTTGTCATTGGATCATATGTTCCTACTTGTTCTATAATTTTTCCATTATTTGCAGTTCTTGAATCTGCTACAACTACATGATAAAAAGGTTTTTTCTTTTTACCTAATCTTTGAAGTCTTATTTTTACCATTTTTACCTCCTTTAAAATTTACCAAAATCACCTGATTTTAATTTGCTTAATAATTTTTTCATTGATTTAGGATTTGATAAATCCTTACTCATCTTTTTAAACATATCAAATGATTTTAACAGCTTGTTGACTTGCTCAACTGATGTTCCAGAACCTTTTGCGATTCTTTTTCTTCTAGATCCATCAATTATTTTGTGATTTTCTCTTTCTTTTTCTGTCATAGAAGATATTATAGCTTCTACTCTTACTAGCTCCAAATCACCTTTTTCTAGTGCTTCTTCTGGCAGTTTATCCATGCCTGGTATGAATTTAGCAAAACCTGATATTGATCCCATCTTTTTAATTTTTTTCATTTGTGCAAGATAATCATTTAGAGTATATTGTTGTTTTCTAATTTTTTCTTCTAATTTTTTTGCTTCTTCTTCAGAATATTCCTCTTCTGCTTTATCAATTAAGCTTAGAATATCTCCCATTCCAAGTATTCTAGATGCCATTCTATCCGGGTAAAAAGCTTCTAAATCTGATAGCTTTTCACCTACTGATGCAAATTTTATTGGTTTAGCTGTTATTTCTTTTACAGAAAGTGCAGCACCTCCTCTTGTATCAGCATCTAACTTAGTAAGAACAACTCCTGTTATGTCAATATTTTCTGAAAATGTTTTTGCAACATTTGCAGCATCTTGTCCTGACATTGAGTCAACTACTAATAATATCTCATTAGGGTTAACACTTGTTTGAAGCTTTTTAAGTTCTTCCATAAGTACTTCGTCTATTTGTAGTCTTCCTGCTGTATCTATTATTACAACATCATTTAAAGATGATATTGCTTTTGTGATACCTTGGTTTGCAATTTCTACAACATTGTTACTTTCTTCATTTGAAAATACCGGGATATCTAGACTTTTTCCAATTACTTTAAGTTGCTCTATAGCCGCAGGCCTATATATATCACATGCTACTAAAAGTGGTTTTTTTCCTTTTTTTCTAAGCATATTTGCAAGTTTCCCTGCAAGTGTAGTTTTTCCTGCTCCTTGAAGTCCTACTAACATTATTATAGTTGGTTTTGTGTTACTTTTTTCAAATTGTATTCCTACATTTTCACCACCTAAAGTATTTGTTAATTCTTCTCTTAATATTTTAATAATATGTTGTCCTGGTGTAAGTGATTTCATTATCTCCTCACCTAGTGCTTTTTCTTCTAGTCTTGAAACAAAGTTTTTTACAACTTTGTAATTAACATCTGCTTCTAATAATGTAAGTTTTATTTCTCTTGAAATGTCTTTGATATCCTTTTCTGTAACTTTGGTTTTCATGCCAAGCTTTCTCATGATACCATTCATTCCATTAGAAAGACCTTCAAATGCCATATGTACTCCTTTATCTAAATTTTTTCAAATTACCAAGTTTTGAAATTACTTTCGTTATTTCATCAGCATTTTTAGTTGCTTTTTCATTATTTAATATCTTTTCTAACATTCCTATTATCTTAGATATTTCTGTTTCTTCATATACATATTTTTCATATAGTCCAAGCTTTTCTTCAAAATAATAAAGCTTTTCTTTACCTTTTTGTATATTATCAGCAACCGCCTGCCTAGAAATGCCTTCTGCTTCAGCAATTTCTGCAAGTGACAAGTCTAAATTATAATACTTGTTTAATGCTAAGTTTTGTTTTTCTGTTAGAATATTACCATATATATCTAACAACATACTAATTTTAACTATATCTTCTTCCATCTATTTCCTCTGCTTTTAAGGCTAAATTTAGTATATACCATAGTTTCGTATCTGTCAAGTGTTTATACCTTACACCTATATATTTTTCTTTCTTCTACTCCTATTAATTATACTACATTCTTCTTTTTAAAACATTTACATTTTCCTTCTTTTAACATTAACCATTTTATGGTATAATTATCTTTGATTAGAAATATATATTTAAAAGATAATAAAGGGGAACAAAGTGAAGTTAAGTAAAAGTGGATTAAAAAACATTAAATTAAACAACAACGATGATATGTTTGCAGTACAACAAATATTACTAGACTCAGGCCAATTAAAGCAATATGCCTCTGGTGTATTTGGCCTTGGTAATATTTTGATTAAAGCAAAACAAAATATAGAAAATATAATAAGAGATGAATTTGATAAAAATGATTTAGTAGAAATATATTTGCCAACTATACAACCTAAAGAAACTTGGGAAAGATCTGGTAGATATGAACATTACGTATCTGATGGTACAATGCTAGTTACTGAAACTAATCATGGTACATTATGCCTGGCTCCAACTGCAGAAGAAGCTGTTATTGAATTTTTGGAAAATGAACTTTCATCATATAAACAACTTCCTGTAATTGTATATCAAATTGGTGAAAAATACAGAAATGAAATTAGAAATCGTGGTTATCTTTTCAGAGGTAAGGCATTCCCAATGATGGATGCATATAGCTTCGATAAGGATTTTGAAGGCTTAAGTGATTCATATAACAAAGTTAAAAATTGTTACTTTAATATTTTTAAAAAGTTAGAATTAAATGCTATACCAGTAGTTGCAGATAATGGAAGTATTGGTGGTAAAAAATCAGAAGAATTTATGCTAATTTCTGAATTAGGTGAAGATACAATATTATATAATAAAAATAATAACATGGGGTTGAACACAGAAATTTTAGAAAAAGAAAACTATGAGGATATATTAAAAAATGAATATAATATTTCTAATATATCTGAATTTGAAAAAGTAAAATCTATTGAACTAGGACATATTTTTCAATTAGGAACTGTATATACAGAGAGCATGAAATCATATTATACTTCTCAAGATGAAAAGCAATTACCATTTGTTATGGGATGTTATGGAATAGGAATTTCTAGAACATTAGCTACAATATATGAAACAAATAGAATAATTAAAAATGATTCAGTTGTAGGTTTTTCACTACCTATACATATTACACCATATCTAGCTACAATAATTGCAACTAACTCTAAAAAAGAAGAAGCAGAAGAATTATATACTAGTTTGCAAGAAGCTGGAGTAAGTTTAATTTTAGATGATAGATATGACAAGAAAAACACATTTGGTCAAAAACTAAATAATGCAAACATATTAGGTGCACCTTATGTTATAATCTTAGGTGATAAAATTGAAAACGGTTTTGTTGAAGTAGAAAATATCAAAACTGGTAAAAGTTTTAAATTAGAAATATCTAAGTTCAAAGAACTAGCAAAAGAATCTTTTAGCAAAAAGATATATTTAGAAGAATTAATTTAATATCAAATATAATAGTTCAAAAAGGACAGTATTAACTGCCTTTTTTTTTATTCTTCTATTTTTTTCTTTTTCTTTTCTTCTATATTGTTTTATTATTTATTACTTATTTTAATTATGCTTCATTCAAGAAAGCTAAATACCCCTTATACATTTGCATAATATCAGCTTTTGAGGCTACTTCATAAGGTGAGTGCATAGATTGTACTGCTATTCCACAGTCTACAACGTTTATTCCCTTATTTGCTAATATGTATGCTATAGTGCCTCCTCCACCTAAGTCTATTTTTCCAAGTTCTGTTATTTGGTAAACAACATCATTTTTCTTAAATATAGAAACTATTTTTGCTAAATATTCTGCATTGGCATCAGATCCACTATATTTACCTCCTCCACCAGTATACTTACATATAGCTACTCCATTTGAGAGTATTGAGTTATTTGTTTTTTCAAATGCTGTAGGATAATTTGAATCATAAGCTCCATCTACATCTGCTGATATCATATTAGAATTCGCATATACTACTCTTTGGGTATTAATATTTTTAAATTCTAATTTTTCTAAAATTTCTCCAATGAACATATCAAATATTTCAGATTCCATTCCTGTGTTTCCCATACTACCTATTTCTTCCTTATCTGAAAAAATAGCTACAACAGTCTTATTTGATTTAGATTCCAATAATGCCTTAAGTGATGCATATGTGCATGACTTATCATCTTGGCCATATGCCGCTACCATTGATCTATCTAATCCTAAATCTTTTGCACTAAATGCTGGAACAAATGTTAACTCACATGTCATTAGATTTTCTTCTGTTATGTCATATTTTTCATTTAATAATTTTAATATATTTAATTTAATCGCATTATCTATATCTCCTAATGGCTCAGCTCCCACTGTTACATTTAAATTTTCACCTTCTACAATGTTATTTCCTCTTTTACTCATCTGTTCTCTTGCAAGGTGTGGAAGTAGGTCTGAAACAGTAAAAATTGGTTCATCTTCTTTTTCACCTATACTTATTAATATATTTTCACCATTAGATTTTGTAATTAATCCTTTAATTGCAAGTGGTATTGTTGTCCATTGATACTTTTTTATTCCACCATAATAATGTGTTTTTAAATATGCCATTCCGTCTTTTTCAAATAATGGTGTTGGCTTTAAATCTAATCTTGGTGAATCAATATGTGATCCTATTATATTCATTCCATCTAAAATATTGTCTCCTATTTTAGCTGCATATATCGATTTATCATGATTAATATAGTATACTTTATCACCTCTATGTAATTTATCAACTTCGCTAATACTTAAAAAGCCATTTTCTTTTAGTTTTTTTGCTATTTCAATAGTTGCTTCTCTTTCTGTCTTGCTATTATTTAAAAATTCAATATATTTTTTTGAAAAATCCATTATTTCTTCATAATTTGTGTTTTTTGCAAACCAAGCATTTTTCTGTTTGTATGTTAATTTTTCATTTAATTTTTTTAGTTCTTCTTTTTCCATATTACCTACCTTTATATATTTATATATATT
>CAUPPN010000022.1:0-10732 GCA_963513115.1 uncultured Eubacteriales bacterium
CGTCATATCCTTTTTTATTATATTTATCTAGTAATCTTACAGCTTCTCTTACTAATCTTTTCTGCCTATTTCTTAGTACAGAATTCCCTAACTTTTTACTAACTGCAATTCCTATTCTATTCCATTCATATTTATTTCTAAAATATGATACTAAATATAACTCATTTTTAGTTTTTTTACCTTTATGTATAATCCTTCTTATATAGTAGTTCTTTTTAATTGTTTTATGTTTTTTCATAATATCTCTTTATCTCTATGCAGATAATCTTTTTCTACCTTTTTGTCTTCTAGACTTTATTACTTTTCTACCATTTGAAGTAGACATTCTTTTTCTAAAACCATGTTCTTTTGATCTTTGTCTTTTTTTAGGTTGAAATGTTCTTTTCATTTGATTCCTCCTTCTATTTATATTGCATATTTATACTAAATAAGTATATCTAAAAGTACAATAATTGTCAAGGTTAAAATATAATAATAGTAAGTATATATTTTATGTAAACTAATATGAGATATTTTAAATAATTAAACTATTTGTATTCACATTTTAACTTTTATCAATAAGTATATTCCTTATATACAAAGTTCTTTACTCTTTTTTTTATAACCTATAAAACGTTCACGTTAATAATTCAATTTGTATTTTAATTTATTTTTCATCTTTAATTCTATACAAATTATTAAGATTATAATAATTCTTAAATTAAAAAATACGATACTTAATAAATACAAAATTTAAATATACATAAAGTATTAAGTTAAATTGGATTATCTTAAATTCAAAATAGTATTTATCTGTGTTAAATAAAACAATAAATAATGTCAAAAAGAAAAGAAAAATTAACTATGAAATAAATATATTTATTCTTAATCAATAAGCATATATAATATAATAAAATATACAATGAGATGAGATGATATGATAAGATAAGATAGGATAGGATAAAATGAGATAAGATAGTCAAAAACTTTTATTGGTTATTTTAAATATTTTATATTAATTACTACTATTTCAATTAATTCATTATTTTAATTTTTATTAATAACATTTTAACTTCTAATTTAAGTGAAAAGTTATTGTGAACGCCGACTATGTGTTAATAGCATGAAAAAAAAGCCCACAATTTAGGCTTTTTATTTGAGTATTATATATTTAACTATGTATATATATTATAATATTATATGTAATAATCATTAATATATCTTAAATTATCGTCAAGTTCTATAACTAATGGTCTTCCTGTTGGTATTTCTAGATTTAATGTTTCTTCTTCATTTAAATTCTTTATATATTTAACTAATCCTCTTAAGCTATTACCATGTGCAACAACTATTACTTTTTTACCATTTTTAATATCTTTGTATATTCCATCTTCCCATATTGGTATAACTCTTTTTATTGTATCATTTAAATTTTCTGTTTTAGGTAATTCTTCCTTACTTAATTTGCTATATATAGGGTCATTTCCTGGGTATCTTTCATCAGATTCATCAAGTGCTGGTGGTCTAGTATCAGTACTCCTTCTCCATAGGTGTACTTGCTCGTCACCATATTTCTTTGCTGTTTCTGCCTTATTTAATCCTTGTAATGCTCCATAATGTCTTTCATTTAATCTCCATGATTCTATAATTTCTATATCTGTTTCATTTAATTCTTCAAGTATATATTTTAATGTGTCTTGTGCTCTTATCAAATATGATGTGTAAGCCTTATCAAAATTATACCCACTTTCTTTTAATTTAATTCCTGCTTCTTTAGCTTCTTCTATTCCTTGTTCTGATAATTCAACATTAGTCCAACCAGTAAATCTATTTTCCTTATTCCATATACTTTGACCGTGTCTTACTAATACTAATTTATGCATATTTCCTCCTATTTATTTAGTTTACATAATATATTAAACTGAATATTATTTTTTATCTTTTATATTATATATTAGCTGTTTTATTTTATCTACATATATAATTTTTTTATGTTATCCACAAAGTTATCCACATTTTCATATTAGATTTAACACCTAGATACTCTAAGGATATTGTGCTTTATTGTGGATAACTCTAGTTGTATATTTGTATTATATTATATATAATGAATACAATATAATTAATAATAATAGGAGGTAATATGAATCCAGATTGTAATGAGCTTCTTTTGAAATTTAAAGATTCTTTTAGATCATTTTCTACCGATTTTGCTTATAATGCAGTAGGTGGTGATAACTTATATATTGAATCTTATGAAGGCAATAAGATTGTACTTGTTGCACCAGAAGACTCACAGAAAACAATAATAAACAACAATTATATGGATGATTTCATCAATATATTTAAAAATATAACAAGTAAAGATGTTGAAATAAAGGTTATTTCTAATAAAGAAGTTCCTGAATATAGAAAACATCGTGAACAAATAAAACAAATAGAAAAAGCAAATACTAACCCACTTATAAACCCTGCATATACTTTTGATACATTTGTAGTAGGTGATAATAATAAAATAGCTTATACAGCTGCAAAAACTGTTGCAGAAAGATCTAATGTCTTTTCAAATCCAATATTTATATATGGTGGGCCAGGGCTTGGTAAAACACACTTAATGCAAGCTATTGCAAATGAAGTATATAGAACACAACCTAATTTAAAAGTATTATATGTAACTTCTGAAAACTTTTTAATAGAACTTGTAAATTCAATAAAAAACAAGGAAAGAGATACTGAAGAGTTTAGACAAAAGTATAGAAATGTTGACGTACTACTAATGGATGATGTTCAATTCCTTTCAGGAAAGGAAGCTGCACAACAAGAATTATTTAATACATTCAATCAATTACATCAAAGTGGAAAAAGAATTATTCTTTCAGCAGATAAACCACCTAAAGACATTCCAGTACTTGAAGAAAGATTAAAATCAAGGTTTAATCAAGGATTAATAGTTGATATATCATCACCAGATTATGAGACAAGGCTTGCTATATTAAAACAAAAAGCAGAAGAGAAAAACATAATAGTACCAGATAAGATACTTCAAAGAATAGCAGAAAAATTAGATACAAATATTCGTGATTTAGAAGGAGCATTAAATAAGATAACAATGATTGCAATGCTTGAAGGTTCTATTAGTATGGAAGTCGCTGAAAAAGCCATAAATGAAATAGCATTGGAAAATGAAAATATTATAACACCAGATACTATATTAGATGTAGTTTCAAGTTATTTTAATGTACCAAAAAAAGATATAATGTCATCTAAAAAATCAAAAGAGATAGCATTTCCAAGACAAATTGCAATGTATTTTTGTAGAACTAAGCTAAGTCTTCCATATAAAAGGATTGGAGACTATTTTGGGAAAAAAGATCATACTACAATTATGCATGCAGAACAAAAAATTATAAATGAGATGCAAACAAATAGAAATACAAAATTAATTGTGGAAAGTGTGGATAACTTTTTAAACGCTAAAAATGCAGATATATAAAGCAAAATTATAATTGACATAAAAAATATTATTTGCAACCAGTTTGAAAGGTTGATAAATAAGCAAAAAGTTATCCACATAACTATGTGGATAAGTATGTGGATAACCATCTAAAAATTGTGGATAACTTTTTCTATGTGGATACTGTGGATAAGTAAGTCGAGTTATCCACAGAGTTATCCACATAAAGTTTGCTAGAGCCTCTAAAGTTAAATGTAGTTATCCACCATATCCACATACCCTACTACTACTACTACTAAGTATTCATTTTTCATTTCAATATATATATATATAGAAAATTGCATTTATTTTATTTCTATTTTATATTTTCTTTTTTATTAATTAAGTGATATATTAATAATTAATAACTATTACAATAAAAAATATTATTCTATATAATATAAGAAATAATATAAGAAATTAATTAATATGTATATATGTATATATTGTATAAATATAAATGAAGAAAAATTAAAAGTTATCCACATAGTAAACATTGATTGTGTATAACTATAATAATTAAAAAAATAAGATATATTAAAATAATAATAAATTATGAAAGGATTAATTATGAATTTTAAATGTGATAAATCTACACTTCTTAAAGCTATTAATTCAGTTATAAATGGTGTAGCTATAAAAAGAGATACTATATTAGAAGGTATCTTGATAAATACTAAAGATAATAATGTTATATTTAATACATATAATGAAGAATTAGGAATAGAATATAAAATAAATGCAGATGTAATAAAAGAAGGTTCAACTGTAGTTCAAGCACAAACATTTGCAGAAATTATCAGAAAATTACCTGATAGTGAAATTGAAATTTTTATTAATGAAAATAATCTACTTACTATTAATTGTGAAGGTTCCAATTTTAAACTTGCAACTATGAAACCAGAAGATTTCCCTGAAATTCCTAAGGTTGATATAGAAAATACAATTAAGTTAGATCAAAAGAATTTAAAGAATTTAATTAAACAAACAATATTTGCAGTAGGAACTGATGAAAAGAGAAAGTTATACACAGGTTGTCTATTTGATGTGGATAAAGATTCACTAAATGTTGTAGCAGTTGACGGATTTAGACTTGCAATTAGAAGTATGAATCTTTCATCAAATGATACTTTCAAAATGGTTATACCTGGAAGAACATTAAATGAAGTTTCAAAAATTCTAGAAGATTCATTTAATGAAGTGACAATAGGATTTTCTAAAAATCAAGGAATATTCATATTAGAAGATTGCAAAATAACAACTAAATTATTAGAAGGTGATTATTTAAATTATAAAGAGGTAATTAAATCACCAACAGAAACTAGAATTAGAATAAATAGAAACTTACTTCAAAATTCTTTTGAAAGAGTTATGTTAATTTCATCATCTAGTTTAGCAAAAGAAAAGAAAGAGCCGGTAGATATTAAATTAGAAATAGGAAGAATGATAATTTCATGTATGTCAGTTATTGGAACAGCAAAAGAAGAATTAAATGTTGAAACAGAAGGACAAGAAATTGCGTTAAAATTTAATCCTAAGTTCTTCTTAGATGTACTTAAAAATATAGATGATGAAGAAATATATATTGATTTTGGAACATCTAAAACACCTACAATTATAAGACCTATTGAAAATGATAATTCATATAATTATATAATATTACCTATTAAGACTAGAGAATAATTTTAAGGAGCTAAAATGTATGCATATTTCCAATTTGAAATTAACAAATTTTAGAAATATTCCAAATATGAAAATAGAATTTGATAAAAATATAAATATAATATATGGTAATAATGCACAAGGTAAAACAAATATATTAGAAGCTATCTATATGTTTTCATATGGAAAATCTTTTAGAACAAATAGGGATGCAGATATTTTAAAATTTGGAGAAGACTTTTTCTTTATAGAATTAGAATTTGAAAAAAATAATAGAAAACAAAAAATAATAATATCTTATGATAATAATAAAAATAAAAAGTATATAAAAATAAATGGTGCAAATCAAAAAAAACTTTCATCACTTATTGGAAAATTAAATATAGTGTTATTTAAACCAGATGATATATCAATAATTAAAGAAGGACCAAGTGTTAGAAGACGTTTTATTGATATGTTAATCTCTTCTATAAGGCCACTATATTTAGAATATTTAAATAGATATAATAAGTTAATAGAAGAAAGAAATATATTACTTAAAAAAATATATTTCTCTAATAATAAAAATGTTAAAATGACAGAAGAACAAAAAAAGTTAATTGAAGTATATGAAAATCAAATATTAGATTGTAATTATAAGATATATGATTATAGAAAAGAATATATTGATCTTTTAAATAAGTATATAGTAGAAATACATAAAAAAATTAGTGAAACAAATAATGTTAAAGAAAAAATAGAACTTAAATATAAGTCTAAAGTCAAAAATAAAGATGAATTTAAAAGGTTATTTGAAAACAATATAGAAAATGATGTTAAAAAAGGATATACTGAATATGGAATACATAGAGATGATATTATAATAACAATAAATTCATTGGATGCTAGCAAATATGGATCACAAGGTCAGCAAAAATCATCAGTATTAAGTTTAAAACTTGCTGAGCTTTCAGTAATTAAAGAAGTTACAGGAGCTTTGCCAATATTACTTTTAGATGATTTTGTTTCTGAATTGGACAATACAAGAGTAAATAATATAATTTCTAATTTTGAAAATATACAAATAATTATTACAACAACTGATTTAATAAAAGTAGAAGATGTAAGTGAAAAAGTATATAAGATAGAAGCAGGAAAAATAATAGAATAAGGAGAATAAATGGAAAAGTACAAACATGATTATAATGCAGATCAAATTCAAGTATTAGAAGGACTAGAAGCAGTAAGAAAAAGGCCAGGAATGTATATTGCATCAACTGCTAAAAGAGGACTTCATCACTTGGTTTATGAAATCGTAGACAATAGTGTAGACGAAGTTTTAGCTGGATATTGTGATAAGATAGAAGTTATGATAGAGCCAGGAGAAATAATAAGAGTAAAAGATAATGGTAGAGGAATACCAGTAGATAAACACAAAAAAACAGGATTATCTGCAGCAGAAACAGTATATACTGTACTTCATGCTGGAGGTAAATTTGGTGGAGATAGTGGATATAAGGTATCTGGAGGTCTTCATGGGGTTGGAGCATCTGTAGTTAATGCATTATCTGAATGGACAGAAGTAAGAATTTCAAGAGATGGCAAATTATATGAAATGAAATTTGCTAAAGGTAAAGTAGTTGAACACTTAAAAGAAATAGGAACTTCAAAACATACAGGAACAGAAGTAAGATTTAAACCAGATGATACTATTTTTGAAGTTACAGAATATGATTATGACACACTAGCAAATAGATTTAGAGAAATGGCATTTTTAAATGCAGGACTTAGAATTGTTTTAAGAGATGAAAGAGATCCAGAAAATATAATGGAAGATGACTTTTGTTATGAAGGTGGAGTTGCATCATTTGTTGAATACTTAAGTAGATCTAAAAAGCCTATACAAGACAAACCGCTATATATAGCCAATGACAGCTCAACAGAAGATGTTGTTATAGAAATTGCATTACTATATAATGACGGATATTCAGAAAATATTTTAGGATTTGCAAATAATATAAACACTATTGAAGGTGGAACACAAGTTGAAGGATTTAAAAGAGGATTAACTAAAACTATTAATGATTATGCAAGAGAAAAAGGATTATTGAAAGAAAAAGATGCAAATCTTTCTGGAGATGATATAAGAGAAGGGCTAACTGCAGTAGTTTCTGTTAAGGTTAAAAATCCACAATTTGAAGGGCAGACAAAAACAAAACTTACAAATTCTGAAGTGTCAGGGCCAGTACAAACTTTAGTAAGTGAACAATTAGGATGGTATTTAGAAGAAAATCCAAGTATTGCAAAAACTATTGTAAATAAATCATTGGGTGCAAGAAAAGCAAGAGAAGCAGCAAGAAAAGCAAGAGAAGCATCTAGAAAAGGTCCACTAGAAAGTAACTCACTTCCAGGTAAGTTAGCAGATTGTATAACTAAAGATAATAAAATATCTGAAGTATATATAGTTGAGGGAGACTCAGCAGGTGGAAGTGCCAAAGGTGGAAGAAATAGAGAGTTTCAAGCAATACTTCCACTTTGGGGTAAAATGCTTAACGTTGAAAAAGCAAATATAAATAAGGTTATAGGAAATGATAAATTAACACCAGTAATTCAAGCTATAGGTGCAGGAATTGGAGATAGTTTTGATGTATCAAAAATAAGATATGGAAAAGTTATAATAATGGCCGATGCCGATGTTGACGGTGCTCACATTAGAACATTATTAATAACATTCTTTTATAGATATATGAAGCCTCTAATTGAAGAAGGACATGTATATTTAGCACAACCTCCACTATATAAAGTTGAAAAAAGAGGTATGAAAGAAAGATATTGTTATTCAGATAAAGAATTAGAACAAGTACTTCAAGGATTAGGAGAAGAAAGAGAACAAGCAAAAGTTCAAAGATATAAAGGACTTGGAGAAATGGATGCAGAGCAACTTTGGGATACTACAATGAATCCAGAAACTAGAACACTAATAAAAGTTACACTAGAAGATGCAAGCTACGAAGACGAAATTATTTCTACTTTAATGGGTGACGAAGTAATTCCAAGAAGAGAGTTTATATCAAAATATGCTCGTACAGTTACAAATTTAGACATATAAATTAGTATAAAAAGTATATTAGCAGAAGTATCAGTAATTTAAAAGTAATTTAAAAAAGTATAAATTAATCAATTTAAATATGTATTTAGTTTACATATTTAGGTTGATTTTTAATTTAAGAAGAATATTATTCAAGTAAAATAGTCAAAAACGTATGTACTTAACAAGAAAAAATAGGAAAAAATTCAAAAAACATTATGTAAATTTCTAAAAATATGTTATAATAGAAATATGCATAATTAAAAATGCACTACATTTTGTAACTCTATAGATAATTTTTTATGGAGAAGGGAGGAAATATGAAAAAAAATGTAAAAAAGATCTCAGGAAGAAATCTAATTATTGAAAACGCGGGCAAAATGAATTGGTTAGTAATGCAAGAATGGTTTGCAACAAAGCCTTTTTATGAACTATTAAGTTTAGATGATATCTTAGAATATTATAATGAATTTAATCAAGGTGGAGCATATGTTGCAAAAGTAGAATATGAAAAGGACAAAAGTTATCCTGTTTCTTTATTATCTTGGAAAGGTTCAAAAGAAACTGAACACCCAATAGATATAAAAGATACTTCTAAAATGGCATATATATCTGATTCAATGACTTTACCAAGTTATAGAAGAAGAGGAATTCAAACAGAATTATTATATTTTGCATTAAATAAAATGAAAGAAAAAGGATATGAAAGCGTATATTTAAGAACTGTTGAAGATTCTGAAATGAATACACTAGCACAAAAATCAGGAATGAAACTTTGCAAAGATCAAAATAATGATACGGTTTTGCAAATTACTAAAACACCTAGAAGTTTTGAATATATTGAGGAAATGAAAAAGCCAAATAGGGAAAAATTGTATAATTTATTAATTAAACTTATTACTGAATATGATAATGAAAAAATAGATTTAAATGTTGAAGCAGATAAAGAAGGACTATTATATTTACTTAATATATTAAATGAATTAGAAATAAATACACAAGATAAAACTTTTCAAAAGAAATTTGGAAAAAATATAGAAGAAACTGTAGATCAAGTCATGATTCCAGAAGTTAGATGTTTCTATGAAGGAAATATAGATAAAATGATAGAAACTCTAAACGAAGTAATAGCATCATATAATATTAAAAGATAAATATATGAAAGCAAATATAAACATTAAATAGCACAATATTAATATTATTGTGCTATTTTTTATTGTTGAAATTAAAATAAGAATGTATAATAATATATATATAATTAAGGAGAAATAATGGAAAAAGATGGGAAGAAGATATTAAAAAAATTAGTTAGCTTCAATACAATAAAAGATAAGGAAAATAAAAATATAATAGAATATATAAAATCAGAAGTTGAAAGCTTAGGATTTGCTGTATCATATGAAGGAAAATCTTTAATATGTGAATATGGAAAGGATTTTAAATTAGGATTTTTATCTCATACAGATACAGTTGAAGTTAATAAAGAGGCATGGGACACTGATCCATTTATACTAGAAGAAAAAGATAATATGCTATATGGATTAGGAGCATGTGATACAAAATCTACACTTGCTGCATTTTTAGAAGCCGTTTCTAAAATAGATTTAAAAAAATTAAAAAAAGGAATAAAGATATATATAACATATGATGAAGAAATTTCATTTAAAGGCGCTTATGAAGTAATTGAAAATGAAAAAAGTTTTCCAGAATATATTATAGTTGGTGAACCAACTAATAATATGATAGACACAGCCTGTAAGGGAATACTTGAAATTAAAGCAGAATTTAAAGGAAAAAGAACACATGCAAGTACACCAAACAAAGGAATTAATAGTAATGTTAATGCTATAAATTTTTTTAATGAAATAAATAAATATTATGAAGAAAATATTAAAGAAGATAAAGAAGAACTATTTCCAGTTGCTGAAACTACATTTACACTTACAAAAATGGAAGGTGGAGATATTAAAAATGCGCTTCCAGAAAGTACAATAATGCTAATAGATTCAAGAATATCTAAAAGAGAACACCTAGATATATTAAAAAAGAAATTAGAAGAAATAGCAAAAAAATATGATGGTACGATTAGCTATGGTGATTGCTTATATCCATTTAATAATAATATAGACTTTATAGATGAAAAACATGCAAGTAGCTTTATAACAGAAGCAAGTTTAATTGATACAAAAAACAGAATTATATTAGGAGCTGGGCCAGTTACTGCACATGAAATAAACGAACATATTTCTATAGAAAGTTTCGATAAGCTTGTAAATCAATATAAAAAATTAATTGAAAATATATGTGAAAATTAAATGTGAAAAATGAAAAGAAATAGACACTAAAAAAAATACATCTTTAAAATAAAGGATGTGTTTTTTTATGCCTAGATTTAAACATTTAATAACATATTTGTTTTTTAAAAAAGATGCTTGACAAATATTTGTAATTACTCTATAATGCTTTCACAAAAAAAGGAGGAAAACATAAATACAAAAAAATGGATTGAAATAACTGAAATTAGTAAAGAC
>CAUPPN010000023.1:0-10658 GCA_963513115.1 uncultured Eubacteriales bacterium
ATAATATATAATAGCTATAGATAAGAAAAGATACATAATAGTAGGAGGAAAAATGAAAGTATTAGTATTAAATTGTGGATCATCATCAATTAAGTTTCAATTAATCGATATGGATGATGAAAAAGTATTACAAAAAGGTGTTTATGAAAGAGTAGGAACAAAAGATGCATTCCTTACAGTAAAAGTTGACGGAAAGAAAATAAAAGTTGAAAAACCAGCATTAAATCATATAGAAGGAATAAAGGTTATATTTGGTGAGCTTTTAAATGAGGAATATGGAAAACTTTCATCACTAGATGAACTAGATGCTGTAGGACACAGAGTAGTTCATGGTGGAGAAAAATTTGCAGAAAGTGTATTAATTACAGATGAAGTAAAAGAAGCTATAAAAGAGAATATACCACTTAGTCCACTTCATAATCCTGCAGGACTTGCTGGAATAGAAGCAGTAGAAGAAGTTGCAAAAGGAAAACCAAATGTTGCAGTATTTGATACAGCATTCCATCAAACAATGGATGAAAAAGCATATATATACAACATACCATATGAATATTATGAAAAATATAGAGTAAGAAGATATGGATTCCACGGAACTTCACATAGATATATAGCAAACAGAGTAAGAGAATTACTAGGAGAAGATAACTCTAAGAGAATTATTTCATGCCATATAGGTCAAGGTGCAAGTATAGCAGCAGTTAAAGATGGAAAGTCTATAGATACATCTATGGGATTTACACCACTTGCAGGAATACCTATGGGAACTAGATCAGGTGATATTGATCCATCAATTATTAAATTTTTAATGGATAAAGAAGGATTAAGTATAGAAGAAGTAGATAATATCTTAAATAAGAAATCTGGAGCTTTAGGAGTATCTGGAGTTTCTGCAGATTTTAGAGATGTAGAAAGTGCAGCAAAAGAAGGAAACAAAAGAGCTAAACTTGCATTAGATGCAAATGCATATCAAACAGCTAAAGTTGTAGCATCATACATGGCAACACTAGGAGGAGCAGATGTAATAGCTTTTGCAGGTGGAGTAGGTGAAAATGGACAAGCTACAAGATCTGATATTTGTAAATATTTAGAATTTGCAGGTGTTAAAATAGATGAAAATTTAAATGATGTAAAAGGTGAAGAAAGAAAAATATCTACTGAAGATTCAAAAGTTGAAGTATGGATTATACCAACAAATGAAGAATTAATGATTGCAAGAGATACTAAAAATATAGTAGAAAATAATTAAAAAGAAAAGGATATATTATGATAGAATTAGATCTTTCAAGAACTAAAATATCTAAAGAAGAGTTAAAAGAATATCAAAGAGAAGTAACAGCTTGTGATAGGAAATTAAAAAGACAATCTAAAAGTGTAAATGGTATGGCAGGATGGCTTAGATTACCTGAAGAATTTGATAAAGAAGAACTTAAAAAAATACAATCTGCCGCTAAGAAAATTAGAAAAAATAGTGATGTACTTGTGGTAATTGGTATAGGTGGATCATATTTGGGAGCCAGAGCTGTAATTGAATTATTTAAATCTAATTTAAATAAGAAGGGAACAGAAGTAGTATTTGTTGGGAATAATCTTTCTACTAAATATATTGCAGATATAATTGAGTACTTGCAAGATAAGGAATTTTCAATTAATGTAATTTCTAAATCTGGTACTACTACAGAACCTGCAATAGCATTTAGAATATTTGAAGAATTGCTTATACAAAAATATGGTATTAAAGAAGCAAAAGATAGGATATATGTAACTACTGATGCAAATAAAGGAGCATTAAAAGAGATAGCTAAAAAAGAAGGTTATGAAACATTTAATGTACCTAACAACGTAGGGGGAAGATACTCAGTTTTAACACCTGTAGGTCTTCTACCTATAGCATCAGCAGGTATTGATATATCAAAACTATTAGATGGTGCAAGCTCTGCAATGGATAAATATAGCAAAGTAGATATACTAGAAAATGATTGTTACATGTATGCTGTAACTAGATATATACTATCTAGTAAGAAGAATATTGAAATTGTAGCGGCATATGAGCCAAGTTTTCTTTCATATATTGAATGGATAAAACAATTATTTAATGAAAGTGAAGGAAAAGATTCAAAAGGCCTATTTACTACAGGTGCAATAATGACAACAGACCTACATTCAATAGGTCAAAATATTCAAGATGGAAAAAGAAATATATTTGAAACTGTAATTAATGTAATGGAAATGAATATAGAAGATATAGTTATTTCTTTAAATGAAGAAAACCTAGATGGATTAAATTACTTAGAAGGCGATACAATAGATTATATAAACAAAACTGCAATGGAAGCTACATTAAATGCACACTTAGAAGGAGATGTACCTAATATACTAATAACTCTTGAAAAATTAGATGAAAAAAACATAGGTGAAATAATATACTTCTTTGAAAAGGCATGTGCAATATACTGTTTTATGCTAGGAGTAAATCCATTTGATCAACCAGGTGTTGAAAAATACAAGTATAATATGTTTAAAATGTTAGGTAAGCCAGGATATACAGAATAGTAGTAGTTATTATATATAATTAAAAAAATAGAAAATATATAATAGTAGAATTAATTAATAATAATATACAAATGATAATAATATAGGAGAAACAGATGATAAAAAGAGTAGCTATAGTAACAAATGGTGGAGATGCACCAGGACTTAATGCTGTAATTAATGCAATAGTTAAAACTGCAGAAAAAAATGATGTAGAAGTATATGGATATTTAGATGGATATAGGGGTATATTAGAAGATAGATATATACGCTTAAGAAGTAGGACAACTGCTAAAAATATTATAAGTAGAGGTGGTACTATAATTGGTACTTCAAACAATGTTAATTTATTTAGATTAAAAAAGTTAGCAGACGATGGTTCTATTACATATGAAGATATGAGTGACTATTGCGCTAAAAAGATAAAAGATAATGGTTTTGATGTTGTATTTTCACTAGGTGGAGATGGAACACAAAAATCTGCAAGAGATTTTTCTAAAAAAGGTATTAATTTTATAGGTATACCTAAAACAATAGACAATGATTTAGCAACAACAGATCTAACTTTTGGTTTTCAAACAGCTGTACAAACTGCAACAGATGCAGTAGATAGGTTAATTACAACAGCAGATGCACATGATAGGATAATGGTATTAGAAGTTATGGGAAGATATGCAGGTTGGATAGCATTATATACTGCTATAGCAGGCGGAGTAGATGCATGTCTTATACCAGAGATACCATATGATCTAGAGATAGTTGCAAAAAAGATAAGAAAAGATAAGGCAAATGGTAAGGACTATAGTTTAGTTATAGTATCAGAAGGCGCTGTAGAAAAAGGTGGAGATTTAATTGTAAAAACTGATACAGGCGACAGAGAGGGAATAGATAATCTAAAACTTGGAGGAGCAGGAGAGTATGTGGCTAAAAGATTAGAAGAACTTACTGGAATTGAATCTAGATCTACGACTTTAGGATATATACAAAGAGGCGGGACACCAACTGCAAATGATAGGATTCTTTCATCTAGATATGGAACAAAAGCAATGGAGTTTGCAATGAATGGCATTAAAAATGTATTAGTAACATTAAATGATGGCAAGATATGTTATTCTTCATTAGACGAAGTAGTAGGAAATAATACAGAAATTGGAGCAATTAGCGGCAATACTAAAGAAAGTAATATTAGAAAAGTTCCAATTGATTCAGAATTAATAGAAACTGCAAGAAACCTTATGATAACATTTGGCGACGAAGTAGAATAAGAAGAATAAGAACAAGAGAAAAAAGAAGAATAAAAGAAAATAAGTAGATAAAATACAATAATATTTGCTACAATTAGCAGCTAAGTGTTATGCTTGCTAATAGATTTTTATTGTGCTATAATGTGTATACAAAAGCAAAGAATAACCTTGTGTGTAATTGATTAATATGTTAATATAGCAAGGTAAAATAAATAAACAAATAATAATAGACTTAAATAAAGGAGATATATATGAGTTATAAAATAAGTAAAGAAAATGATAAAAAATCAAATGAAGTCATAGTAGATGTAGTAGTATCTAAAGAAGACTTCGAAAAAGAAATAAAGAAAATATACAATCAAAACAAAAGATATTTTTCAATACCAGGATTTAGAAAAGGTAAAGCACCATTTAATATGGTAGTTAATTTCTATGGTAAAGAAATGTTTTATGAAGATGCATCAAAAAGTGTAATGGAGTTAGAGCTTAAAAATATATTTGAAGATGAAAAATTCATCAAAGAAAGCAATATTTTAACTACTGTTATGCCAAATGCAGAAATTACAAAATTAGATGAAGATGGAGTAGAAGCTAAAATAACATTTGCAAAACCTGCAGAAGTAAAGCTTGGAAAATACAAAAAGATTAAAGTAGAAGTAGAAGAAAATAAAGTATCTGCAAAAGATGTAGAAAAAAGAATTGAAGAAGAAGCTTCTAAAAATGCTAGAATCGAAACAAAAAAAGGTAAAGCAAAAGAAGGAGACACTGTTAAAATAGACTTCAAAGGATATACTGGAGATAAGGAATACTTTGAAGGTGGAGAAGCTAAAGAGTTTGATCTAGAACTTGGAAGTAATTCATTCATACCAGGATTTGAAGAACAATTAATATGTGTAAAAGCAGGAGACGAATTAGAAGTTAAAGTAACATTCCCTAAAGAATATCATGCTGAAAACTTAGCAGGACAAGATGCAGTATTTGAAGTTAAAGTACATGAAGTAAAAGAAACTGTATTACCTAAAATAGACGATGAATTTGCAAAAGATTTAGGACATGATTCATTAAAAGAATACAAAGAAGTAGTAAAAGATGAGCTAAAACATGAATTAGAACATAGAAAAGAACATATGGTATCTGATGAAGTATCTAAGAAATTAGTTGAAGATTCAGAAGTTAAAGTATCTGATATAGAAATTGAATCAGGTGTTAATGCAGAATTAAATAACATGGCACAACAATATCAAATGTATGGAATAGCTTTTGAACAAATGCTACAAATGACAGGACAAACAATTGATGATATGAAAGCACAAATTAGACCAAGAGTAGAAGATTCAATAAAGCTAAGATACATATTAGAAGAAATAGCTAAAGAAGAAAAGATAGAAGTAGAAGAAAAAGAAATAGACGAATACTTAGAAGAAATAGCTAAATCATATAGGGAAAAAGTAGAAGTTGAAGACCTTAAAAAGCAAGATAATATCGAAGAAACAGCTAAGATAAACATAGCTACTAGAAAAGCATTTGAATTTGTAACTAAAAATGCAGATGTAAAAGAAGTAAAAGCTAAAGAAGAAAAAGAAGCAAAAAAAGATAAAAAAGAAAAGAAAGAAACTAAAAAGGAAGACAAAAAAGATAAAGAATAATATACTATAATCTAATTAATACAATGTAATTAATATATAGTAATAAACAAATGATAAAAATTATAGAAAGGAAATAATATGAATAAATTAAGTAATATAAAAGAATCTAGTGAAAATAAAAATGTAGTAGAAAATGCTTTAATACCATATGTAATTGAAAAAAGTGCAGGTGGTGAAAGATCATATGATATCTACTCTAGATTACTTAAAGATAGAATAATAATACTTGCAGAAGATGTAAATAATGCTACAGCAAGTTCAATAATTGCTCAGTTATTATTCCTAGAATCAGAAGATCCAGATAAAGAGATTTCATTTTATATAAACAGCCCGGGTGGATCTGTAACTGATGGTCTTGCAATTATAGATACTATGAACTATATAAAATGTCCAATTAGTACAATTTCACTTGGATTATCTGCTAGTATGGGTGCATTACTTCTAACTTCAGGAACTAAAGGAAGAAGATTTGCTACTACTAACTCAGAGATACTAATTCATCAACCATTAATTTCTGGTGGTGGTATTTCTGGACAAGCTACAGATATTAAAATACACTCTGACCAAATTATTAAGACTAGAGAAAAGATTAATGAAATCATAGCGGCAACTACAGGTAAAAGTGTAGAAGAAGTTGAAAAAGATACTGAAAGAGACCACTACTTAACAGCTGAAGAAGCATTAGAGTATGGATTAATAGATGGTATTTTAGATAAGAGAAACTAATTTAACAAAGGAGAAAAAATGGCAAAAAAAGATAATATTCCTAAATGTTCTTTTTGTGGTAAACCTGCATCAATTGCAGATAGAATAGTAGAAGGTATAGGAAATAATGTATATATCTGTGATGAATGTATAAAGGTATGTTTTGAAATGATTTTAAAAGACCTAAAAGAAGACAATAAGGATATTGAATTATCATTTGATGGTTTTAGTGAAGAAGAAATAAATGAAATAATTGAAAAAGGATTAAAAGATAATCCAGAAGCTGCAGCATTCCTTAGAAAAACTAAAAATGTTAAAGAAAAAGAAAAACTTACACCTAACCAAATTAAAGAAAAACTTGATGAATATATTATAGGTCAAGAAGAAGCTAAAAAAACATTATCTGTTGCAGTATATAATCACTATAAGAGAATAGAAGAAGCAAATAATGAAAACTATGAAGAAGATGTAGAACTTCAAAAAAGTAATGTATTATTACTTGGTCCTACAGGTTCTGGTAAAACATTGCTTGCACAATCACTTGCTAAAATATTAGATGTACCATTTGCAATAGCAGATGCCACAACTTTAACTGAAGCAGGTTATGTAGGTGATGATGTTGAAAATATACTAGTTAGATTACTACAAGCTGCAGATTTTGATACTGAAAAGGCAGAAAAAGGTATAATATATGTAGACGAGATAGATAAGATTGCTAGAAAATCTGAGCATAAATCTGTAACAAGAGATGTATCAGGTGAAGGTGTTCAACAAGCATTACTTAAAATAATAGAAGGAACAGTATCTGGAGTACCTGCACAAGGTGGTAGAAAACATCCTATGCAAGAACTTATATACTTAGATACTTCAAACATCCTATTTATTTGTGGTGGAGCTTTTGAAGGACTAGATAATATAATTAAAGAAAGAAATGGAAGCAAAGTAATTGGATTTAATTCAAATATACTTACTAAACAAGAAGAAGTAGAAAAGAAAATTATATCTGAAGTACAACCAGAAGATTTAGTTAAATATGGTTTAATACCAGAGTTTATTGGTAGATTACCAATTATAACTACACTAGATGAATTAGATGATAATGCACTAATAGATATATTATCTAAGCCAAAAAACGCTTTAATAAAACAATATATAAAATTATTTAAGCTAGATAATGTAGAGCTTGAAATACAAGATGATGCAATAAAAGCTATAGTAGACAAAGCTATTAAAAGAAAAACAGGTGCTAGAGGTTTAAGGTCAATTATGGAAGATGTAATGCGTGATATTATGTTTGAGATACCATCAAACAAAAATATTAAAAAATGCATTCTAACTAAAGAAGTGATTGAAGACAATGCAAAACCTATATACATAGAAAAAACGGATAAAGAGTTAGAAAAAGACGAAAAAGAATTAAATGAAAACAAAGAAAAGCAGGCAAAATAATATTTAGTAAATATTTAAAGGCTAGTAATACTAGTCTTTTTTATATACATATACGATTGCGCAAAATATATTTGGCATGAAAATAGGAGGTAAGGGAGGGTATCCTATCTTTTTTATCTTATTTTTATTATTGATTAAATAATATATTAGTATATTCCCACATATATATTTTTCTAAATACTCTATATTATTATAATTACATTAATTATATTTTATTGTTTTAATTATCATAATAATTTATATATTTAAATATTAATTAAATTAAAAATAAAATTTTAATTTTTATTTTATATTTTTTTTAATTTCTATTTTCTATTTTATATAATCAAAAATTGATTAGATTTTAAAAAATTTATTTTATTAATTAGAATTAGATATAATAAAAATAATTCTAATCTATAGTATAGTTATATACATTATTGATCTCTATTTTCCAATTTAAGCGAATTAAAATTAGTACCCATGAAAATTATATATACAACTTTCTTAAATTCATATAATGGATTATTAGTTGTAATTATATAAATTATATGCATACATTGCTAAGAATATTGATATATATACATCTATAGAATTTTATAAAAAAGTGGCAAAAATATGACGCGTCAGAATCGATTTTAAGGCGATTTAAAAAAATAGCCATATAGTTATATACCTAAAATATAGGCGTTTTAAAGGCAAATATGAAATATGCGTGTTTTTAGTAAAAAAATACAAAAGTACATATATTTTTATATAGAAGATTGTAAAAATTAAAAAGTTATAATTAGTAATAATAGAAAATGATATAATTATATATAGGAATAAATAAAAGTATAATTTAAAGGTATATAAGTTATATAGGTTTAAATATAAAATGGGTTTAAAATCGATTTTAGAAGCTATTAAATAATAAGATAAGTAAAAGTATATAAGTAGATGGTAGCTGATAGTTAATAATTAATTAATTATTTAAATAAATATACTATTAAATAATATAAAGAGGATTGCATAAAAGTAGTTAAAAATATGGTGGGATACCTATAATAAGCATAAGTAGCTTTTTTGAATGTTCTACATTGCACAAAACTTTCATTTTGCGCAATAGTATATATGTAAAATATGGAAGACTTTTTCTAAATCTCCCTCTATCTTATCTTACTTATTTATTTAAAATAAATGCTTGTCTATATATCCTATTATTATTTTCAAAGAAATCTTTTCTTTTTAAAATTATATTAGCTCCCTTTATTGGATCATTTATTATTACATAATTATCATTATATCCAATTAATACTACAACATCAAAATTCTTTTTTTCTTTAATAATTTGATTATCTTTTGTATACCATTCAATTCCATCTTCAATAAACTTATTGTTTTCAGAATTTGACCAAATTACAACCGGTATATTTTTATCAATATATGAAAGTATTCCTTCTTCTGAAGTTCCTGAAATATCTTCTGCAGTACCTTTTCTAATCCTATTTATACTTTTTACAATTTGTTTAGCATATGTACCATATTTACCATCATATTTTGACTTATTTACATTACCTACATATACATCAAATGGATTAGATCCTACTCTCTTTTCCTTGCCATCTTCATTTATTATATGTATCTCTTCACCTGTTTCAATCATTTTAATCATATCATCTATAGTTATATTTTCTAAGCCAATATATTTAAGTACCATATATGTTGAAAGAAGTTCACCTGTTGTTTGGTACCCATACTTATCTGAAGATACGTATTCAATACCATTTATCATTTTAGGCAAGTTATCAAAAAAGTATCCTACATCATTTTTAACAAAACCTGGATTTCCTTTTTTGTCTCTTATCTTATAATATCCATTTATTTCACCTAATATTTCTACATCACTTAATGTATCTGTTTTACCAATTACATTATGCAGTTTAGAAGGACCAGAATATATATCATATATACCTGATACATATTTCTTATTACTATGTATTGCATCTTCTACAACAGTTAGTTTCATTTTAGATGATATCTTATAATCATTTGACATTGCCGCTATTTCGCATGTTCCTATACCATTTGCAGTAATAATATTGTTTTCATCAATACTTGCAATACTTGGATTAGATGATTTCCATATAAGATCTTTAAAGGTTGCATTTTTAGGTGAAAGTTTTGCAGATACAATGTATTTTTGTCCTTTTCCCATTATGTACTCATTAGTATCAATAGTTATATCTGTTATCCTATCCCACTCTACTTTAACCACTTCTTCTTTAAGTTTGTTACCAAAGTTATCTTTAAATACTATGGTAGTTTCTCCCTTCTTTTCTGCATATATAATTAAGTTTTTAGGGTCTTTTACGCTAATTATTGAAGGATCCGTAGATTCTATTGTTATATCCTTATTTGCACCATCTTCTGGTTCACACTTTACTTCATACTTATATTCACTTTTTATAGGAAGTGTTTTTATACTATTTTGTATATTAATACCATTTATGAATTTTACACTTTCTACTTCAAGCATATTACTTTTAACAGTATTATTTGCAAGAGATATTTTAGCTTTTCCCTTATCCTTACCATATACCATGTTATTTTTAACTTCTAATACATTTTCATCAGTTATATACCACTTTAAATCTTTTGTATCTGATCCTTTAGGATATACTTCTATTTTTATTTTTTGCCCATGTTCTTTATCTACCATATTATAGTCTAATGATATTTTTATATTTTTGGGCTTTTTTATAGTTATGCTATCATTTTCAGTACCAATACCAGTAGTTTGTCTTAATATCAAGGTTAAAAAGACTAAGAATATTAGTGAAAATATTACAAGGTTTCTTTTATATGTTGGTAGTTTTTCTTGCTCATCATACTTATTGTTTTTCTTTTCTTCTTCTTTTTGTATAATAATACTACCTAATTTTTCATTACTAGAGTTTTTAGTATTTTCTCTTTCATATCTTTTCTTTTTTATATATTTTAAATCATTATCTTTATCTGACATATTTACCTCAAAAAAATTATTATATATATTAATTATATTAATTGATATGTATATATTCAAGTATTAAAAGATTTAATTGCAAATTGTATATAATTAATATGC
>CAUPPN010000024.1:0-10521 GCA_963513115.1 uncultured Eubacteriales bacterium
ATTTAATTGCATATTATTATGAAGGTGATGTATTAAAAGCTGGAATAGTAAATATAGGAAATAGGAATATTGGAAGTATTACAAGAAGTATAATTACTTCAAAAGATTATGAAATTAATTTTGAAAAATATGATGGGAATTGTAGAATTGATATAGAAAATGTTAGATTCTTTAATTCAAATGGAAATGATTATATATCTACAGTATTATCTGTGTATATATCAGATGACAGTGGAGAAAGGAAAACAACTAATATAAGTAATATATATCTAGTTGAAAGAGGTACAAACAATGCAAGAGAATTATGGATGAAAAAGCTAGATAATAATAGAATTTATGCTGATATAAATATATCTGGATATGATAAAAATAAGAAATATTGCATAATGATTGGAAATCAATTTATTGATAATAAAAAATATTTTGAATCAGTAGCTGTATATAATTCAGATGACATAGGAACATCAAATTTTATTAAAGGTAAATATAATGGAGAAGAGTTAAGCTTTGAAAAAATCAGATTTGAACATGGAATTTATGGAAAAAGTGAAAGAGGAAGAGATCTTGAATATTACAAACTTGGAAATGGTAACAATGTTGCATTCTTTACTTTTGAAATGCATGGATTTGAGGATAACTTTAATAATGATGGAGCAGTTTTAGTAAGAATCGCAGATGTATTAAAAGATAGGCTTATGTATGAAAATGATATACTTAATAAATGGACAATATATATTTTTAAGTCAGTTAACCCAGATGGAGTTGCAGAAGGATGGACAAGAAATGGACCAGGAAGAACAACAGTAAATAGTAGGATAGATTTAAATAGACAATGGCTAATACCAGGACGTTCATATAGAAGATATACAGATTCAAGAAATTATAATGGATCAGCGCCATTTATTGCACCTGAGGCCTATCACCTAAGAGATTTTATATTATCACATAAAAGTAATAGTGGACAAAATATAACAGTAGATACACATGGTTGGTTAAATGGTACATATGGTGATTCATGGCTAGGATCATTTTATAGGAACGAGTTTGGTATGTATAAGCACAACAATACTTATGGAAATCAATATTTTATTAATTGGGCAAAACATGTATTACTAAATAGCAGAGCAGTACTTGTAGAGTTACCAAATGTATGGAGTTATGGCGAAGCTATGGATAAGGGATATCCAGATACACATGCAAGAGCTACAATGAGAATGTTAAGAGCTGTATAAAAATTATATAAATAAAATTCAAATAAAAAAGCTATGACTGAAATCATAGCTTTTTATTTATTTTTACATTGGCGGGAGCGGAAAGAATCGAACTCTCATCAAAGGTTTTGGAGACCCCTATTCTACCATTAAACTACGCTCCCGATTTGCAATATAATAATATTAATACAGTAATTAAAAAAAGTCAAGAAAATTAATATAATACTTAATTTAGCAAAACTAATTTAATTTCTTTTTATTGACATATTATAAAAAGGAATATATAATATTTATATCTTTTGAGAGGGATTTATATGTTAAGTTTTATATCATACATAATATATTTAATAATAACTTTTTGGATATTTAGAGTGTTAATTTTTTATATAGTACCATTATTGATAATATTTATATTAATAGTTATAGCAGTTTCTATATTCAAATATATGGCAAGATCTAAAGTAAATGAAGATAATATAGAAAGTTATAATATAAAAAATGATAAAATTAATTATAAAACAAAAGAAAAAAGTGAAGAAAATTCAACTATAATAACCTTAGATGAAGACGACTATGAAGTTAAAACTGAAGAAAACTAAATTAAATAAAAAAAGTTTTGAAAAAGTGTTGACAAATAGTAAAATTAATAGTAATATTATTTATGTATTACACATGGGTCATTAGCTCAGTTGGCTAGAGCACCTGACTTTTAATCAGGGTGTCCCGCGTTCGAGCCGCGGATGACTCACCATATGGCCCCTTGGTCAAGCGGTTAAGACATCGCCCTTTCAAGGCGAGGACATGGGTTCGATTCCCGTAGGGGCTACCAAATTGCCACTGTAGCTCAGTTGGTAGAGCAACTGACTTGTAATCAGTAGGTCAACAGTTCGACTCTGTTCAGTGGCTCCAACACTAAGTGTCGAACTTTGACACAAAGACAATCAACTTAGGTTGATTTTTTTTAATTAAAATTAAATTAATTTTTAAAATTCACTTATATTATTATTATTTATGCTTAAAACATTCGGCTTCATGAGAATTTATTATTCCTATTGCTTGAAGAAAAGAATAACAAGTTACAGAACCAATAAATAAAAAATTATTAGACTTTAAATCTTTTGAAATTATATCCGATAACTTTGAAGAGGATTTAGCAGTTTCATATATAGTTGTATTTGTAAAACTCCATATATAATTTGAAAAAGAATTATATTTTTTAATTATATTAATAAAAGCTTTCGCATTATTAATAGTTGCTATAATCTTTCTTTTATTTCGAACTATAGATTTATCATTTAGAAGTCTAGAAATGTCTTCGCTATTATATTTAGCAATTTTAAAATAGTTGAAATTATCAAAAGCTTTTCTAAAATTATCGCGCTTATTTAAAATTATTTCATAAGAAAGCCCTGCTTGAAAAATTTCTAAAGTTAGATATTCAAATATTTTTTTATCATCGTAGCAAGGAACACACCATTCATTATCATGGTATTTAACGTAATTTTTATTATTTAAATTAACCCAGCTACATCTTTTTCTTTTAAAATCATTATTCATATGTTCAGTATAACAAAAAATATAGCAAAACACTATATAAAATTTGACAAAAAGCCATATAAATAATATAATAATAAAGCATGAAAATGCTCACATCGTTAAAAAAAGGTATATATGATGCTTCTTAATATACCAACTTTTGTAAAGTATAAATACAGATAGACAAATATGGAGGTAAAACATGGCAGCTAAAGGACCAAGAGAAAATATAATTTTAGAATGTACTGAATGTGGACGTAGAAACTACATGACATCAAAAAATAAAAGACATAATACAGATAGATTAGAAATAAAAAAATATTGTCCATATTGTAATAAAAGAACAGTACACAAAGAAACTAAATAGCTAAACCTTTTGAAGGAGGAAAAAATGGCTAAAAAGAAAAATAGTAAAAAAGCAAAAGAAGAATTAAAAAATAATAATTCAGCAAAATCTTTAAAAGCAGAATTAAAAAAGGTTACATGGCCTACTGCAGAAGAATTAGCAAAATCAACAACAGCAGTATTAGTAATAATTTTAGTTGTAGCACTTATAATATTTTTATCTGATTCATTATTTGGTTATGGATCAAAAAAACTTACAAATAAGGTTATAGAAACTAAACAAATAGAAGAAAAACAAAAAGATAAAAAAGAAGAAGGAAAACAAGAAGAAAAACCAGCTGAAAAACCTGAAGAAGTAAACAAAGAACAAGCTAAAGAAGAAAATAAAGAAAATGCTGAAAAGCAACAAGAAAATAAAAAACAATAAAATTTTTAAAGAAGGAGTCACTATATGTCACAAAATGAATATAGTAGAGATCCACATTGGTATGTGGTACATACCTATTCAGGATATGAAAATAAAGTAAAAAAAGACATTGAACAAATGATTGAAAATAGAGAATTACAAGATTATATTTTTCAAGTAGTTGTACCATTAGAAGAACAAATTGAAATTAAAAATGGTAAAACTAAGAAAAATCTAAAAAAGGTATTTCCAGGATATGTCTTAGTAAAAATGATAGTAACAGAAGAAACATGGTATATAATTAGAAATACAACAGGAGTAACAGGATTTGTTGGTGCAGGAACACAACCAATACCACTTACTGATGAAGAAGTAAGAAAAATGGGATTTGACAATGTACCAGTAAATGTTGAATATGAAGTAGGTGAAACAGTTGAAGTATTAACACAACCACTTCAAGGATATATAGGAAAAGTTGAAGAAATTAATCATGATTCAAAAAAGGTAAAAGTTTTAATTTCAATGTTTGGAAGAGAAACAACAGTTGAGTTAGATTTTGAAAATGTTCAAAAGGCTGACAACAAATAATTAGGAGGAAAACATGGCAGATAAAAAAGTAGAACATATAGTAAAATTACAAATTGATGCAGGAAAAGCAACTCCAGCACCACCAGTAGGACCAGCATTAGGATCTACAGGTATAAATATAATGGATTTCACTAAAGCATTTAATGAAAAAACAGCAAGTCAAGCAGGAATGAAAATCCCAGTAGTAATAACTATATACAAGGATAAGAGCTTTACATTTATAACTAAAGTTCCACCAGTTGCAAATTTAATTAAAAAAGAATTAGGAATAAATAGTGGATCAGGAAAGCCAAATCTAGAAAAAGTTGCAACATTAACAAAAGAACAAGTTAAAAAAATTGCAGAAATAAAAATGCCAGATCTTAATGCAGCAGATATAGAAGCAGCAATGAGAATTGTTGAAGGTACTGCAAGATCAATGGGTATAACAGTTAAAGACTAATAATATATAATATAATATTTATTTAATAAAATGAAAACGAAAATTAAAAAATAAAATTAATGTGGGAGATTATAATCGCTAACACCACAAGGAGGAAATATGAAAAAAAGAGGAAAAATCTACAAAGAAGCAGAAAAATTAGTAGATAAACAAAAAGAATACGAAATCGATGAAGCATTAGAAATAATTGGTAAATTACCAAAAAGAAATTTCGACGAAACAGTTGAAATACACGTTCAATTAGGAGTTGATTCAAAAAGCGCTGATCAACAAGTAAGAGGTACAGTTGTACTTCCTAATGGAACAGGAAAAGATCAAAAAGTTTTAGTAATAGCAAAGGGAGAAAAAGCAAAAGAAGCTGAAAAAGCTGGAGCTGACTTTGTTGGTGCTGAAGACATGGTACAAAAAATACAATCAGAAAATTGGTTTGACTATGATGTAATAGTTACAACTCCAGATATGATGGGAATAATAGGAAGAATAGGTAAACTATTAGGACCTAAAGGATTAATGCCAAATCCAAAATCTGGAACAATAACAATGGATGTAGAAAAAGCAGTTAAAGAAATTAAAGCTGGAAAAGTTGAATATAGATTAGACAAAGGAAATGTTGCACACTTAGTTATAGGTAAAAAATCATTCGGAAAAGAAAAACTTCAAGAAAACTTTGACGTTTTAATGGATGCTTTAATAAAAGCTAAGCCAGCAGCAGCAAAAGGAAAATATATTAAATCAGTTACTATTACTACAGCAATGGGGCCTGGAATTAAGGTTGCATTTGTATAAAAAATAGTGTAAAATATAATAGTACCTAAGAAAATAGGCAAATAAATAAGTCCTATCGAGGTTGAAGAATAAAAAATTAAATTATAATGTGTTTAAACTTTCACTTAAAACATAATATAGATAATTATTAATGATCTTCGCCTTGATGGGTGAAGATTTTTAAATAGGAGGAACAAATTGGCTAATACAAAGATAATTAACAAAAAGAAAAAAGCAGTAAGCGAATTAGCAGAAAGATTAAAAGATGCTGAATTAATTCTTTTAACAGATTATAGAGGAATTAATGTAGAAGATGCTACTGAAATCAGAAAAGAATTAAGAAATATAGATGCTGAATATACTGTTATAAAAAACAATATAATTAAAAGAGCATTAAATGAAAATGGCATTAAAGAATTAGATGATGTTCTAGTTGGACCAACAGCATTAATAACAAGTAAAGAAGAGTATTTACCTGCTACTAAAGTAATATATAAATTTGCTAAAGATCATGACTTTTATACAATTAAAGGTGGATTGATTGAAGGTGAAGTTAAAGAAGTAGAAGAAATAGAAACTCTTGCTAAATTACCATCTAGAGAAGAACTTATTGCTAAACTTGCAGGTGTATTACTTGCAAATATTCAAAAATTAGCTGTTGCAGTTGATCAAGTTGCAAAACAAAAAGGAGAAGGTGAAGAAAAAGAACCTGAAACTTCTGAAGAAGCTAATGAAGAAAAAGTAGAAGAAAAAGTAGAAAAAGCTGAAGAAGAAAAAGAAGCTGAAACAAAAGAAGAAGAAAAAGAAGAAAAATAATAAAAAACAAAAAATGAAATTAAAAATATTTAATAAAAACAAAATAAAATAAAATATTAAAATAAAATTATAATGATAGGAGAATATTATGGAAAAAATAGAAAAAATGATAGAAGAAATTGATAAATTAACAGTTGTTGAATTAGCTGAATTAGTTAAAGCAATTGAAGAAAAATATGGAGTATCTGCAGCAGCAGTAGCAGCACCAGCACAAGGTGGAGCAGTAGCAGGTGGAGCTGAAGAAAAAACAAGCTTCAATGTAGAACTTACATCAGCAGGAGCAAGCAAAATCCAAGTAATCAAAGTTGTTAAAACTATAACAGGATTAGGATTAAAAGAAGCTAAAGAAGTTGTAGACGGAGCACCAAAAATGGTAAAAGAAGGAGTTTCTAAAGACGAAGCTGAAAAAATAAAAGCTGAATTAGAAGAAGTTGGAGCTACAGTTGAATTAAAGTAATTTAATCTATTAAAAAAATTTGAAATAAGAAGCTAACATTTGTTAGCTTTTTTATATGTAGCTATTAAAAAATGTTGTACTATATGATATAATATATACATTAAAAAAGAGGTGTAAAATGTATAATAAAGAAATAGACAAAAAATGGCAAAAATATTGGGAAGAGAATGAAGTATACAAATTTGATAAGAAAAATGATAAAGATATAATGTATATTTTAGAGATGTTTTCATATCCATCTGCAGCAAAATTACATGTAGGACATTGGTTTAATTATGGACCAACAGATACTTTTGCTAGAATGAAAAGAATGCAAGGGTATAATGTATTTCATCCAATGGGATTTGATTCGTTTGGACTACCTGCAGAAAATTATGCAATTAAAACAGGAGTACATCCAAAAGATTCAACAGAACAAAATATAGTAAATATGGAAAAACAGTTAAAAGAAATGGGTGGATCTTTTGATTGGAATTATGAGATAGTTACATCAAGACCAGAATACTATAAGTGGACACAATGGCTATTTGAATTATTATTTGAAAAAGGACTTGCATATAAAAAAGAAGCGCCTGTTAATTGGTGCCCTTCATGTAACACCGTTCTTGCAAATGAACAAGTAATAGACGAAAAATGTGAAAGATGTTCTACACAAGTTGAAAGAAGAAAAATGAAACAATGGTTTTTCAAAATTACAGATTATGCTGAAGAATTAATAGCAGGCCTTGATAATCTAGATTGGCCGGAAGCAACTAAAAAAATACAAAAAAATTGGATAGGAAAAAGTATAGGAACGGAAGTTAACTTTAAATTAGAAGACGGAAAAGATCTTACAGTATTTACAACTAGAGCAGATACATTATATGGTGTTACATTTATAGCAATTGCACCAGAAGGAGATCTTGCAAAAACATTAATAACAGAAGATTATATGAAAGAAGCAGAAGAATATATTAGTAAGACAATAAAAGTGTCAGAAATTGAAAGACAATTTACTGATAGACCTAAAACTGGAGTATTTACTGGAAGTTATGCAACACATCCACTTACAGGAAAGAAACTTCCTATATACATAGCAGACTATGTACTTGAAAACTATGCAAATGGAGCAGTAATGGGAGTTCCAGCACATGATGAAAGAGATTATGAGTTTGCTAAAAAACGTGGAATAGAAATTATACAAGTAATATCTGAAGATGAAAATACTAAATTACCATATACAGATCTAAAAGGAAAGCTTATTAATTCAGATAGGTTTGATGGAGTAGAAGCAAAAAAAGCTAAATCTGAAATAACTAAATATTTAGAAGAAGGAAAAATAGGATCAGGTAAGGTACAATACAAACTTAAAGATTGGTTAGTATCTAGACAAAGATATTGGGGATCACCAATACCAATTATACATTGTGATAGCTGTGGTGATGTTTTAGTACCAAAAGATAAGTTACCAGTTGAGTTACCATACAATGTAGAATTTACTCCAGATGGGGAATCACCACTTGCTAAAAGTGAAGAATTTGTACACACAACATGCCCTAAATGTGGAAAACCAGCTAAAAGGGAAGTTGATACACTAGATACATTTGTTTGTTCTTCATGGTATTACTTAAGATACCCATTTAATAAAGAAAAAGATGTACCATTTGAAAAAGATGAAATAGATAAATATGTACCAGTAGACGTATACGTTGGTGGAAAAGAACATGCGGCAATGCACTTAATATATAGTAGGTTCATATACAAAGTATTAAGAGACGCAGGATATGTAAAAAGTGATGAACCATTTAAAAGACTAAAACATCAAGGATTAATATTAGGACCAGATGGAAATAAGATGAGTAAATCAAAAGGAAATACAATTGCACCAGACGAATATGTAGATAAATATGGATCAGATGTATTGAGAATGTATATGATGTTTGCAAATGCATACTCAGAAGGAGGAGCATGGTCTGATGAAGCAGTTATTGCAATGAAAAAATATATTACAAGAATAGAAAACTTAAAAGAAAAAATATATGAAGAAAAAGAAGTTGAAATATCTGAAAAAGATATCAGAAGCCTAGAATACATTATTAATAGTAATATAATAAGTATTAAAAATGATGTTGAAAACTTTTCATTTAATACTGCAATAGCAAGAATAATGGAAATAACAAACGAAATGTATAGAATTGTAAATAAAGGTGGAACTTCTAAAAAGTTAAAAGAAGAATTTAGAAAACTAATTATAATACTTGCACCATTTGCCCCACACCTATCAGAAGAATTATGGCATCAAATTGGTGAAGAAGGAAGTGTTCATAAACAAGAATATCCAAAAGAAGACAAGGAAAAAACATTACTAGATAATGTAACAATTGCTGTACAAATAAATGGTAAGTTAAGAGAAACAATTGAAATTAAAAAAGATGAGAAAAAAGAAACAGTATTAGAAGAAGTTAAAAAATTAGAAAAGATAATACCATATATTGAAGGAAAAGAAATTATTAAAGAAATATATGTACCAAATAAGATAGTAAATATAGTGGTAAAATAGAAAATAGTATAAGGGAAAATATGGAAAAAGAAAAATTAGATAATGAAAGTCTAAATAATTTAATTGAAAAAATAGATGGTAAAATTGAAAATGTTTTAAGAAAAATAGATAAACTAGAATACGAAAATACAAAAAATGTTCTTAATGCATTTCATAATCATAACTTATCTGAATCAGACTTAGGGCAAACAACAGGATATGGTTATGGTGATATAGGTAGAGATAAGATAGATGAAATATTTGCAGATGTATTAAAGGCAGAAAGTGCAATAGCTAGAGGCCAGTTTCTATCAGGTACACATGCACTTACAGTAGCACTATTTGGACTTTTAAGACCAAATGATACACTACTTAGTATATCAGGTACTCCATATGATACATTACAAGAAGTAATTGGAATAATACCAAATAATAGCTCACTTGCAAGCTATGGAATATTATATGAAGAAATAGCACTTAAAGGTAATGATTTTGACACAGAAGCTATAATAAAAAGGTTAAAAGATAAAAATAAAAATAGAGTAAATGTTATAGAAGTACAAAAATCTATAGGATACTCATCTAGGAAAACAATTGATAATGAAAAATTAAAAAATATAATTGAAGAAATTAGAAAAGTAGATAAAGATGTAATTATTATGGTAGATAATTGCTATTGTGAATTTGTAGAAGAAACTACAGCGATAGAAGCAGGAGCAGATATAGTTGTAGGGTCTTTGATTAAAAATTTGGGTGGAGGAATAGCTCCAAATGGTGGATACGTTGCAGGTAAAGAAGAGTTAGTTAATCTAATATCTGAAAGGCTAACTGTACCAGGTCAAGGCAGAGAAGTTGGAGCATCACTTGGGTTAAATAGACAAATACTACTTGGATTATACCATGCACCTAGTGCTATAGCTTCAAGCCTTAAGACAGCGATTTTTGCAGCTGCAATGTTAGAAGAATTAGGATATGATATATCACCTAAATATAATGAAGATAGAGCAGATATTGTACAAAAAATAATATTTGGAAATGAAAAAGATGTTATATCATATACACAAGGAATACAAAAAGGATCTGCTATAGATTCAATGTATTTGCCAGAACCTTCTGATATGCCAGGATATGATGATAAGATAATTATGGCATCAGGTTCATTTGTATCAGGATCATCAATTGAAATATCATGTGATGGACCACTAAGACCATCATATATTGCATATCAGCAAGGTGGAATTACATATAGTTATGGAAAAATTGCAGTAATAGAAGGAATTAAAAGACTTAAAAATATAGAATAGAAGATTGACAAATTTACATAATAATGCTATAATAATTATATAATGTACATAATAGTGTGTACATGTAATAAAATAAAAAATAATTTAAGGGTGCAATTGAACCCTAAAAGGAGAGTAAAAATGAGAAGATATG
>CAUPPN010000025.1:0-10468 GCA_963513115.1 uncultured Eubacteriales bacterium
TCAAAGATACACAGATAATATATTAACAGATAATTGTTCAGAATTTAAAAAGAAAAATTTAGATTCTGTATATTTAAAACAAGGGTATATGTTAAATGATGCTATCTATGCAAAAAAGCATATGTTAAAACTTTCATATTCACCTGACTTTTACGAAGATTTTGATTTTCAGATGAATAATCTTTTGAAAGATGATAAAAATACAAGAGAAGCATATAATTACTATTACTGTCAATACATTACAAGAACTATAGGTTCTTTAACTCGAGCCGAACAATATGCAGCATTTCAATTTACAAATATGGTTAAAATAATGTGTAAAATCTTAAATATGGATTATTATGATTTTTTAACTAATAAGTATATTACAATTTGCTAACCTTTTTTTCTTCATATAGGGGTGGTGTTATTACACCGCCTCTTTCCTTTTGTGTTATAATTAAATATATTAAATTATAACATGAAAAATATAAATAAAAATATGAACAAAAAAATGAATATAAAAAGTATGGAAAATATGAATAAAACAAATAATAAAGTAAATAATAAAAATAATGATATTGGAATATATATAGATATACCTTTTTGTAAAAGTAAGTGTAGCTACTGTGTATTTCCAACATATGTAATTAAAAATAATGATAATTTAATAGAAGAATATATTAAATCTCTTAAATATGAGATATCAAATTATGACAAAAAAATAATATTAAATAATGAAAATATACTATATTTAAAAGAAAATATATATAAAAGACCTGTAAGCAGTATATATATAGGCGGTGGTACTCCATCATATATTAATTCTATGTATATTATAGAATTATTGAAGTTAATATATTCTAAATTTCATATCTTAGAAAATGCAGAAATTACAATTGAAATGAATCCAGATGATATAGAAATAAAAATGCTTGAAGCATTTAAAGAAATTGGTATCAATAGAGTTAGTTTAGGTCTTCAAAGTACTAATAACAATGTATTAGCTACTGCTAAAAGAAGATATAATTTTAGTGAATTCAAAAATAATATTATGCTTCTTAAAAAATATTTTTCAAATATTTCTATAGATATTATAATAGGACTTCCTTTTGAAAGCATATCTAATTTTAAAAATAGCATATCAGATATATCAATTTTTGATTTTTTAAAACATATTTCTGCATATGAATACATATTAGATGAATCTTCTATAGTATATAATAATGATGTACTATATAATAATTTACCTAGTGAAGAAGATATAAAAGAAATGAAAAATATATTAAAACAAGAAATGAAAAAACAAGGATATATTCATTACGAAATATCTAATTATGCAAAAGACAAAAATTATATAGCAAAACATAACTATAATTGTTGGAACCATAAAGAATATATTGGCTTCGGACTTTCTTCTGCTTCTTTTTTAAATGGTTGCAGATATAGAAATAGCAGGAAATTAAATAGATATATTGAAGAAAATAATAGCAATACAAAAATACTAAATAATAATATATTACAATCTGTTACAATATCTCATTTAGATGAAAAATTAAATTTAAAAGAATTTCTTAAAGACTTTCTTTTTGTTAAATTAAGAACTGCAAATGGTATATCATATACCAAATTATTTAAAGAGATGTATAATTACAGAGATAACAATATAGAAAATAATATAGATAATATTAAAGAAAAAGCAAATAAAAAAATAACTAAAGAAGAATATAATATAATAATTAATATAGCTAAATTTCTAAATAGAAACACTAAAGACAATCTTCTATTATATGCAAATACTAAATATGATTTTGATAATATAAAAATAGGTAACTTAGAAAAAATATATAACTCAAGCAAAAATAAAAAAGCAAATATGCAAAATACAAAAAGTGCAAAAAATATTAAAAAAAAGATTTATTTAATGAATCATAATAGTGGTAATTCTGAAACGTATAAAAATGCATATACATATATATGCAACCCCAATTACATTTTCTATGGTGAAGATAGTGTATTTCCTAAAGTATTATTAATATAATATTAATTTTAAAATTAAATATTATATATTAATAAACAATTAATAAAATATAATTAAAACATTAAAAAGGTATAGTATTTTCTATACCTTTTATTTTTTATTACTTCATTAATCTAATTTTTCTTTTTGTATTACCATTTTTATCTAATTTTCCATTTGCTAATTTTATCTTATACTTTTTGCTCTGCTTTTTATTTTGCTTATCCTCTTCTACAACATTGCTTATCCCTTTTATTCTTGAACTTGCTGTTGATTTTGATATTCCAAGTATTTTAGCAATTTCTGTTAATGTCTTATCTGGATATTTCATTCTAATATTTGCAATTTCCATTTGCTTTTCTGTTAATCTTTTTTCCAACCCATTTTCTATTAGATAACTAATATCTTCTAATTGTTTTTTTGAAGTTTCAATACTTTTACTTAAGTTTGCCATCTCAAAGTTTACTTGCCTGTTTATTGTATTTTTAACATCCTTGCTTATTCTAATATCTTCAAATGAAATTAATGATTTTGTAAGAGAAAGGTATGCCATAAAAGATACGATGTTATCTCCTACATTTGTATATATCATGTTTGGGTTTTCTTTATTTTTAAAATTTGAAAGTATCTTTTTGCTTAGTACCTGATGTATTTTTTCTTCATTTTTCTTGTCATATCTAATTTCTAAATTATATTCTTTTTCCGGATTAGATATCCTACCTCCTGCTAAAAACATTCCTGCTAAAAAACTTTTTTCATCTTTTTCAAAATCATCAAATGCAACTAACTTTTCTTTAATTTCTTCTTTTGCTATTTTAATTATTCCAATTTTAGATCTTTCTTCTATCTCTGCTTTTGCATTGTATTTTTTTAAAATAGTTTCTAAAAAAAGTAATACATCAATGTTTTTAGAAGATATAGTAATGGCATCTTTTTCTTCATTTGAACACATAAAATATCCATATATATATGATGCTGTTTTAATCATATCATTATATGTTTTTTCATAATACTTTTCCATTATTTCTGTTTTAACTTCATTTGAAAAATTCTTCATATTAATTTACTTCCTAATTATAATTACTCTATCCCTATTTTCCATATCTTTTATACATTCAACACTTGTATATCCTACATCTTTTGCTATCTTTTCAATATCTTTTCTTTGATCATATCCTATCTCAAAAATAATATATCCATCTTCTTTTAAGTAATCTTTAGCATCACCTATTATTTTAATATAATAATCTAGTCCACTTTCTCCACCATCTAATGCTAAATGTGGCTCTTTTAATACATCTTGATCTAAGTCTTTCAAATCACCACTTCTAATATATGGTGGGTTTGAAAATATTATATCAAATTTTCCTGTTACATTTTCGTATATATCAGACAATATTACATCCATCCTATTTTCTTGTATATCCTGAATTTTCATATTTTCTTTAGCAATATTTATTGCTCCTTCTGATATATCTACTGCAAGTATATTTGCATTTGTATTTTCTACAGCAGTAATTGCTATTGCTCCACTTCCTGTACCTATTTCAAGAATACTAATTTCTTTCCTGCCGCTATTTTCCATATCTTGCACTTTCAAAATAATTTCATGTGCTAGTATTTCACTGTCTATTCTTGGTATTAATACATTTTCGTCTACTATGTATTCTTTTCCATAAAACCAAGCTTTTCCAATAACATACTGGTAAGGTATATTTTTAGAAACCTTTTCTATCATTTCAAAAAACTTTGCAAAATCATATTCATTCCTATAGTTTTTAATAATATCCTTAGGTTCCATTTCTAAATAGTATTGCATTATTTCCTTTGCCTTAAGGTCTGCATCTACTATATTATTTTCTTCTAATAATTTTTTAGCCTCAGCTATTGCTTCATATATTTTCATAATTACCATCACTTCTCATACTTAGTTACTATATATTCTCTTTTTAAATTATTATTTTTAATAACACCTAATCCAATAATGTCATTTTTGAAATATACTATATATATACCATCTTCATAATACTTACCATACCTAGTTTCCATATTTGTATCTAGTCCGTTTACAAACTTATCTTTCCTATCTTCAGTAATATATATACTATTTTCTGTTACCTCTTTTAACAGTTCTTCTTCAGGTATCATATTATCTAAAATTATCTTTTTTTCTTTTTCTCTTTCTAATTCTTTTTCTAATCCTTCTAATCTAATATCATCTTCTAATACTATTGCATCTTTCTTTGTCATATTAGCTACACTTATTCTTTCTAATTTAGTTACTGTTGCATATGTACCCAAATTATATGCTACATCTCTTGCAAACGCTCTTATATATGTACCACCAGACACTTCTAAATTTAAAGATATCTTTATAGTACTACCATCTTCTTCTCTTTTAATTACAATATCTTGCATATCATATATAACAATATCCTTAGCTCTTTTTGTAGCTAACTCTAGTGCTAAATCATAGTCGCGAATTGCAATATCATATAGTTTTTTTCCATCTATTTTTTTAGCTGAAAATACTGGAGGTATCTGTTTCTTTTCCCCTTTTTCTTTTAATATACTTTCTATAATTTCTTCATCTGTATATTTCAAATAATTATTATTATCATTTAGATTATCATCTTTGAAAACAACTTTTCCTTCTAAATCTAATGTATCTGTTTCATAACCTAAAACAAATTCTACATAGTATTTTTTTCTATGTGTTATTAGATAGTTAGAAAGCTTTGTTGCTTTGCCAATTAGGCAAGGTAATACCCCACTTGCATTTGGATCTAATGTGCCAATATGCCCTGTCTTTTCTTTAAGTATTCTAGATACCTTGTCTATTTCTTTTCTAGATGATATTCCAACATTTTTGTATAGTACAATACATCCTGCTATTTTTTCTTTATTACATATATTTTCTTCATTATTTTTCATATATTTTCTCTATTTATTTTCTTTCAAAATTTTAACTTTTTTAAAATTATTATTATACCTAAATTATATAGTACTACTGGTATTTTGTAAAATGATATTTAATTGGAATATTAAATGTAGCGATATTTGTTATTGAAAAAAGTTAACAAAAAAATATATAAATTCTATTTAGTTTTCAATTATGGATGATATAATGAAAGTAATGAGTAATCATTAATATATTTAAGGAGATTTTCATGGAAAATATTATTGAGGTTAAAAACTTAACAAAAAAGTACAAAGATTTAACAGCAGTAGATGATCTATCCTTTGAAGTTAAAAAAGGTGAAATACTTGGTCTTTTAGGTCCTAATGGATCTGGTAAATCTACTACTATTAATTGCCTTCTATCATTATTATATTTTGATAATGGTAGTATTAAATTATTTGGAAAGGAAATGAAACCTGATTCATATGATTTAAAATCAAAAATTGGAGTTGTATTCCAAGATGTATCTGTTTTTAATGAACTTACTGTTTATGAAAACATTGATTATTTTTGTGGATTATATATATCTGATAAAAACAAAAGAAAACAATATGTAGAAGATGCTATTCATTTAGTAGGTTTAGAAAATTTCAAAAACTTCTATCCTGAAAAACTATCTGGCGGATTATTAAGAAGACTAAATATCGCATGTGGTATTGCACATAAGCCAGAACTAATCTTTTTAGATGAGCCAACAGTTGCAGTTGATCCACAAAGTAGGAATAATATATTAGATGGTATTAAAACATTAAGAGATAATGGTTCTACTATTGTATATACTACTCACTATATGGAAGAAGTAGAATTAATTTGTGATAGGATAATAATAATAGATAAAGGTAAACTAATCGCATCTGGTACTGCTGATGAATTAAAAGAACTTTCTAATATAGAAGAAAAAGTTACTGTAGAAATGTCAGAGTTTGACACTTCATACATTCCTAAAATACAAAAATTAGATAATGTAGACGAAGTTAAATATTCTAATAACATATTACATGTCACATATCATAGTGGTAAAAATAACATTACTGAAATGATGGAATATCTAAGAAATAATAATATTAAATATAATAAGATCTATTCAGAAAGGCCTACTTTAAATGACGTATTCCTAGAACTTACAGGAAAGGAGCTTCGTGATTAAATATGTTTTTCCATAATTTAAAATATTCATTAAAAACACTTTTTAGAAACAGGCCACTTATGTTTTGGACATTTGCATTTCCTATCATACTTGTAACTTTTTTCAATATGGCATTTTCAGATATAGAAAAAAATGACAAATTAAAAGTAATTGATGTTGCAATTGTACAAAATGAAAATCTTGACAAAAACAAAATCTTTAAAGAAGCTTTTGATGAATTAAGTGACTCTAATAATGATGATAGATTGTTTAATACAAAATATACAGATGAAGAAGAAGCCAAAAAGCTTTTAGAAGAACAAAAAATTAAAGGATATATCAAGTTAGTAGATGATGAGCCTAAATTATTTTTTTCTAAAAGCAATGTTAGTGAAGCAATAATCAAAAATGTATCTGAAGAAATTATTCAAACAAGTAATATTATTAGTAATTTAACTGAAAAAGAAGTGAAAAAAGAAATCGAAAAAGGCAACTTCAATGTAAATGCTAAATCTATCGCAAATAATATAATTAAAAAATATAAGGATAGCAAAGTAACTCTTAAAAATATATCAAGTAATAATTTAAGCTATACAAAAATAGAGTTCTATACGTTAATTGCTATGGCCTGCCTTTATGGTGGAATGTTAGGTTGTGCTGCAATGAATCAGATACTAGCTAATATGACAAAACAAGGTAAGCGTGTTTCTGTCTCATCTGCATCTAAAGGTAAGCTAATTTTAAGTAGTGTACTTGCAAGTTATATAACACAACTAATAGGTATTTCACTACTATTTGTATATATAATATTTGTTTTAAAATTTGACTTTGGTCCAAACTTACCATTACAGATATTATTAACACTTTTAGGAAGTTTTGCAGGCCTTTCATTAGGAGTTGCAGTTTCAAGTACATTAAAAGGTGACTATAACAAGAAGACCGGAATACTTATAATTATAACAATGCTTGGATGCTTCCTATCTGGTATGATGGGTATTACAATGAAATATGTAGTAGATAAAAATGTTCCAATACTTAACAAAATTAACCCTGCAAATATGATAACAGATGGCTTCTACTCACTATATTACTATAAAACTTTAGATAGATACTTATATAATATTAAAGGGTTATTAATATTTTCTTTGATACTAATTATCATCTCATATATTAGTTTAAGGAGGCAAAAATATGAATACATTTAAAGCATTCTTAAAAATATTAAGCAAGAATAGGTTTCTTGTAATAATGTATATAGCAATACTTATAATACTTAATATTTCTATAATGTCTAGTAAGGAAGCAAACAATGATTTTGTTTCAATAAAACCTGATATATACATATCAAACGAAGATGAAGAAAAAGGCGTAACCAAAGATTTGATTAGATACCTAAATGATAATTGTAATGTTGTAAAATTAAAAGATAATGATAACGCCATAAGTGATGCCCTTTTCTATAGGGATGTAAATTATATAATATATATACCTAAAAACTATAATAACGATTTTCTGGCAGGCAAGAATCCAGAGTTAGAAATTAAAACAAATGGTAACTATGAGGCTTCTCTTGCGGAAATGCTACTCAAAAAATATATTAAAGTTGCCAATACATATAATGAATATATAGAAGATGAAAATGAGCTTATAACTAAAATACATGAAACATTGGATAAGCAAAGTGAAGTTAAATTAACTTCTAAGGTTGACAACAGAATTTTAAATAGAGCAACAGTATATTATAACTTTGTAAGCTATAGTCTTCTTGGTTCTTTGATATATATAATATGCATAGTTTTAACAAGTTTTAAGGATCCAAAGGTTCAAAAGAGAATTATAATAAGTAGTACAAATTACAAAAAGATTAATAGGCAACTTCTTGCATCAAATATATTATTTTCATTAATAATATGGGCATTTTTCGTAATAGTTAGTTTAGTATTAATAGGTGACTTTATGTATACACCACAGGGCCTAATATATATATTAAACTCCTTCCTATTTACTATATGTGCAACTTCCTTAGCATTTCTTCTAGGTACCGTAATTAAAAATAGGGGTGCAATAGATGGTGTGGTTAATGTAATAGCGTTAGGTTCAAGTTTCCTATGTGGAGTATTTGCACCAATTGAAATGATACCAGATTATGTATTAAAAATTGCACATGTACTTCCATCATATTACTATGTAAGGAATAATGAGGCAGTAAAAACGCTTGAAGTAATGAACTATGAAAACTTAAAGCCAATATTATTAAATGGCATCATAATCCTATGCTTCTCCCTACTATTTATTATATTAACTAATATAATTTCTAAGAAAAAACAAAGAATTAATTAACAATTAATTAGTTAGTTAAATTATAATAGCAATAACAGTAGCAATAATAATTAATATTTTAAAAAAACTGAGATTCGTCTCAGTTTTTTTAATTGTTTTAATAATAATAAAAAACAACCAGCTAACTGGTTGCTATATCTTGGAGCGGGTAGAGAGAATCGAACTCTCATCATCAGCTTGGAAGGCTGGGGTTCTACCATTGAACTACACCCGCAATTGACTATATTACTATTATACAACATACAGTAATTTTGTCAACACTTTTTTAAAACTTTTTTTATATTTTTTTAGATTTGTCTATTTTACCATAGTTTCCACCACCACCAGATGATATTTTAAGCCTTCCTTCTCTAGCTTCAATTATATTTTTAGCAATATCTTCTCCTAATTGTTTTTCTAAACTCTCATATGTTACATTATGCAAAACATTCATTTCTGTACCATAAAGGTCTAATATTTTTTCAAATGTTTTCTTACCAATTCCTGGTATAAATTCTATTGGTATTTGGTAAATATATTCTGGTCTGTTTTTAGGTGATATACTTTTTCCATCTGCAATTTCCATTATCCTATCTTCTACACCTTTTGCTATTTTTTTAGATCCACATTTCTTACATACATTTTCTCTTTTTACTTTTCCACTTTTTAGTTTCCTATCTACTACAACTATTTCACTTAAACTAGAACATCCATCACAATATGTCCTATTGTATTTTCCAAGCTTTGGGTTCATTCCATAATTTTTAACTATATGATTTTTCTTATCATCATTACTTGTTACTGCTTTTTTAAAACTTTCAAATGATATATTTTCTAATTCCAGCTCATTATACTCTCTAGCTATTTTAGGTAATGAATGTGCATCAGAGTTTGTTAAGAATACTTTCTTATCTAGCTCTCTTATCATATCTGCATAATTTGTATCTGCACTTAATCCTAGCTCTACTGCAGTTATCTTATCATAGTTTTCTTTAAATATTTTTTCCAACCTATCTGTACAATTACCATAGTAACTTTTAAATGGGGTAAAAATATGTGCAGGAATTAATATCCCATTATACTTAGATGCTAAATTATATAACTCATATCCTGTAAGTGAAGTATGCTGCGTACTTAGTGTAATATTTTTAAGATAATTACTTAATTCTTTTGAAAATGCCATAATATCTTTTAGATATTTAAAAAAACATATATTGTGTGCACATCCTATCCCATTTTCTTTTTTGTATATTGTTTCAACTTCTGCCCCTAATAGTACACATATCTTATCTTCATATATGATACCGCCTTCTTTTTGCTCATATGCCCTATCTTCTTCTAAGAACTTAATTATATCTTCTTGTACATATGGTGAATGACAGTCTATTATTCCTATCATATTTAATCCCTTTTTGTTTGCAGCTTCATATACTATATTTGCAAATGTTAAATCTTTTGATGCAGTTATCTTAATAGGCTTTCCATTTCCAGCTCTACCTATATGTATGTGAAAATCACCAAATACTTTCATAATACTTTCTTACCCCTATAATCTATATTTTATTCTTTATTCAAAACTTATATACATTTCTACACATATTATATATTACTAAAATCACTTTTTGAAGCAATAGGTTTTAGTTAATTAGTTTTTGAGCAAAAACTAAAAATAATATGAGACATATGAAAAAGCACTCTAAGCTTTACCCTAAAGTACTTTTCTTTTTATACTCTTACTTTTAATTATATATTTTTATATTTTTTTATTTCCTAATCCTTTAATTCTTTCTTATAATATTTCAAGTTATTTAACAAAGTATGATGCTATAATTAAAACTACAAATACTGCAGATAATATTCTTATTGCCATTTCTCTTTTACCTTCTTCAGTATTTTTCTTGTTTTTAGAATAAAAGCTATCATTTGCATTTTCAACCATACTATCTGTTGGTTGTTCATTTGGATTTGCTTGTATTGTACATAATACTAATAATATAAGTGCTATAATTATATATACTATTGTTATTATCATTTTTATATTTGACATTATTTCCTCCTTAGC
>CAUPPN010000026.1:0-10330 GCA_963513115.1 uncultured Eubacteriales bacterium
CCCGACCTTTCCTATCTATTTTAACAGAGTTTAGAAATTAATAAAAGGCTTGATATAAACCAAGCCTTTTTATTAATATTATTTTTATTTTAATTATTTTTTATATATTTTAGCTTTTATTTTCATCTTCTTCTATTTTTATAGTAAATGTTTCATTTTCTGATTTTATGCCCTCTTTTATTTCTATTTTTTCCGCTTCTTTTCCATCTACATTTAATTTTTCTTCATTTTCTTTTTTATTTTCATTTTCATTTTCTTTTTCGTTATCAGAGATATATTGTTTTATCTTATCACCATTTATTTTTTCAAGTTCATCGTTTTTCTTAGTATCATCTTCAGATCTTTCATTTAATACTTCTTCATAATAATTAGAAAATACATTTAATATATCTATATATAGTTTGTCTGCTTTTTTATTCCATGTTCTAACCATTTTTTTTGCCGATTCTTCAGAATTTATCGAAAGCTCTAATTTTATTAAATTCTTATCATCTTCTCTAGCCGTAAAAATTGCTACATTGCTTTTTGGCAAATATTCTGCAGATACTGAATAAGCATCTCTTATTGACTTATAATATCTTGAAAAATCCGCATCTATTTTAAGTTTTTTAATCCCTGGCAGCATAGTAATTGTAAGATCAAGAGCTTCTTTTCCCTTTGCTGTCAGTCTATACATTATTATTGTTTCATCTTTTTTAAAATCATTCATTTTAGGTATTTTACTTAATGTAGTAGTAATTCCCTCTGTATATACCTTTTTTATGTTTTCATCATTTTCATAAAGTTTTGCTTTTTCTTTTTTTTCTATCAAATTTTCAGATATTAAACTTTCTAAAAGTTGATGAAAATCAAAATAATTAATATCTGTAAGAGATGTTACTAATTCTAAATATACCTTGTATGAAATATACTTATTAGCTTTATCTAATATATACATCATCAGTATTTTAGTTTCAGCAATTTCCATCATATTCGAATTATTTGAGGTTTCATTCATATTTTTTACCCCCTTATAATATATATAAATATATCAAAAAAACTTTTAAAAATCAATGATAATTAACACTAGTAAATACTTTTAGACATCTAATTAATAACTATTTATCTATTTATTTATATTTTGTTTTTTTATCTTCAATCTTATTATTTTCTTTCCTTTTAGTATTTAATCACCCTATTTAATTCATACAAGATTATTGAAACTGATGTAGCCAAATTCAAGCTCTCCGTAGTGTCTTCCATAGGAATAGTAATTGCTTTTTCTACATTTTCTTTAACTAAATTTGTAACACCATTTGCTTCATTTCCAAAAATAATTAATATATTTTTAAATCCATTTTGGTCATTTTTTTCTCTTTTAATTTTTTCAGAAAACTGATAAAGATTTTCTCCAAACATATCTGTATATACTATTTCATAACTTTTTTCATTATCACTTTTATCTATTTTTTTGAAATTATTTACTATTTCATTTATATCACTTCTAATGATATTTACTTTAAAAAATCCACCCATACTAGCTCTTAAAGTTTTAGGAGAATAGATATCCACATTTTCATCTCCAATTGTGATTATCTCTTTTAGCCCTAAGCTAGATACAACTCTTAATATTGCGCCTAAATTATTTGGATCAGATATATTTTCAAGTACTGGTATACATCTTATATTATAATTTACACTACCATTTATTTTTTTAATATCTTCTATTTTCTTTTCTTTATATTTTTTTAATATAATTATAATTCCTTCTGGATTTTTTTGCTTAGATATTTTTGCTATTACCTCTTCTGTAGCAATAATTATCTTAGAATTAGTATTTTTTTCTTTTAAGTTTTCTATTAGTTTTTTAATATTTTCTTCTTCTATTAAATTTTCTAGAATATATACTTCTATTATATTTTCATGATTATATAGTACGGCTTCTTCTAAAAGTTTCTTTCCTTCTGCAATATATCTTCCATATTCTTCCCTATATTTCTTTTCATTTAGTTTAAAAGCTTCTACTACACCATTATTATTCTTACTTGTTATTCTTATATATTCATTATAATTATTATTTCTCATAACTACCTTTTTATCCATTATTATTTTTCTTTTTCTTTTACTTTTTTATCTTCATCTTCTTTTAAATCGTAATTCTTTTTGTCTTTTAATATTTTTAAAAATCCATATGTAGCTTTTATTATTTCTGTATTATCTTTAATATTAAATACTATTTTACCCACAGAATTCTCTTCTTTAGTTTCTCTAAATGATATGTTTGTTCCAAACTTTTTAATTAATATTTCCATATTTTCTCTATCAAAACTATCATTAAAAAATATATGTATTTGTCTTGCTATATTTTCCGAACTTAACTCTAATATTTTAGAAACACCTTTTTCATATGCTAAATTTCTAATTATTATTGTTTTTACAAAGTTCCTAACTTCTTTTGGCATTTTACCATATATATCTTCTATTTCTTTTGTTACTTCAATTACTTCATTGTTATCTTTAGTTCCAACTAATTTTTGATATATATCCATACTGTATTGTTGCTCATTTACATAACTATCTGGTATATATGAGTCAATATTTAAGTCAATGTTTACATTATATTTTTGATTTAACTTTTTCATAATATCATTTAGTTCTTTTTTGCCTGTTTCTTTTGCTTGTATCTCTTCTACTGCTTCTTTTAAAAGTTTGTTATACATGTCATATCCAACTTGTTCCATATGACCATGTTGTACTTCACCAAATAGGTTTCCTGCTCCCCTTATTTGCATATCTCTCATTGCAATTCTATATCCTGATCCAAGCTCTGTAAATTCTCTTATTGCTTTTAATCTTTTTTCTGCAATTTCTGTAAGTCTTTTTTGCTTTTTAAACATTATATATGCATATGCTTCTTTGTCGCTTCTTCCAACTCTGCCTCTTATCTGGTATAGCTGAGCAAGTCCCATTTTGTCTGCATCTTCAATAATTACTGTATTTACATTTGGTATATCTATCCCTGATTCTATTATTGTTGTAGAAACTAATACATCCATTTCACCACTTATAAACTTCTGCATTTGTTTTTCTAGTGTATTTGATGTCATTTGTCCATTTGCATAATCAAACTCTGCTTCTGGCACTAACTTTTTTAATTTTTCTGTTTTAGATTCAATATCTCTTACCTTATTATGTAAAAAGATTACCTGCCCATTTCTTTTAATTTCATTTAATATTACAGATCTAATAATATCATCTTCTTCTTCTACAATATATGTTTTAACTGGCTTTCTATTCATTGGTGGATCATATATTACCGACATATCACGTATACCTGAAAGTGACATATGCATTGTTCTAGGTATTGGTGTTGCACTCATAGTTAATACATCAATTTCATGTTTCATTGTTTTTATTTTTTCTTTTGCTTTTACTCCAAATCTATGCTCTTCATCAATGATTAATAGTCCTAGGTTTTTAAATTGTACATCATTACTTAGTAATCTGTGCGTTCCTATAATTATGTCAATTTGTCCTTTTTTCAGTTGTTCTATTGCTACTTTCTGCTCACTTGGTGTTTTAAACCTACTCATTTCATCAATAGCTACTGGATAATCTTTAAATCTTTGTCTAAATGATTCAAACTGTTGATGAACAAGTACTGTAGTTGGCGCAATATACACAACTTGTTTTCCATCCATTACTGCTTTAAATGCAGCTCTCATTGCAACTTCTGTCTTACCAAATCCAACATCACCACAAAGTAATCTATCCATTGGTTTTATGCTTTCCATGTCCTTTTTAATTTCATTTGTGCATCTAATCTGATCTTCTGTTTCAATAAATGGAAAACTATCTTCAAATTCTTGTTGCCAACTTGTATCTTTTGAAAATTTAAATCCTTGTATCTTTTCTCTTTCTGCATACAATTTAACTAACTCTTCGGCAACTTCTTTTAATGATTTTTTAACTCTTTCTTTTGTCTTTTCCCAATCTTTTGTTCCTAGTTTACTTAATCTTGGTGTTGTAATATCACTTCCTATATATTTTTTAACATTAGATAGGTCATCTACTGGTATATATAGAAAATCATTATCTCTATATTCTAGTTTTATGTAATCCTTTTTAGTTCCATATGCTTCTACCTGAGTTATTTCAATAAACTTACCTATACCATTTATATTATGTACTACATAATCACCTGGTTTTAAATCTGTAAATATAAGTTCTTCTGCCTTTTTCTTTTTATTTACACTTACATTTTCTTTTCTTACTATTATATTTTCTATATATATTACTTTGAAATTTAAATCTGGTATTTCAAATCCTTCTGTAATTCTTCCGTCTTTAATATATACACCAGGTTCTAGTGTATATTTTTCATTATCTTCTTTTTTATTTTTTTGATTTACTTTTTCTTTCTTATCATCATTATTACTATATATGAATTCTTTTCTAATCTTAGTTTTTATATTATTTGCCTTCATTTTTGCAGTTAGATAATTATATGTTTCTTCTAATATTTCACCACAAAGTAATATAATCCTTTGTTTACTATTTACATCATTTCCTAGCCCTTCAATTTCCTTAAGTAAATTATCCAACTCAAAGCGAAAAAAGTTAACCTCCCTATAGCTAAAGCTATATTCATTTCTTTTTGCATGCATACTATGTTTATCTATAAAAGATCTACTTATCTCGTCTATATATATAACATTGTTTTCTTTTTCAATTATCTTACTTATTATTTCTTCGTATTTCATTAAGTGATTGAAACTATCTACAGGTATTTTTCCTTTATTAAATAGTAATTGTTCATTTTGTAAGTTTAATGTTTTTATTTTTCCATTACTTGTATCATTTAATTTAGACTTATTGTCTAATATTACTAAATCATCTTTTCCTATTAGGTCTAATATTGTTGAAGGATTCTTATAAAAATATGACCAATACTTTTCTACATAATTTGTATAATTACCTTCTAATATATCTTCTACTTCTCTTCTTACTATTTCCATTGCTTCATTACTTACTTGTATGTTATTTAGTATATCATCTGTTATTTCTTTTAGGCTTCTTTGTAAGAAGTATTCTGACGCAGAATAAATTTTAGCTTCTTTTAGTTCTTCAATACTTTTTTGTGTTCTTAAGTCATATTTTCTAATTGATGTGATATCATCTCCCCAAAACTCAATTCTAAATCCATATTTTTCTGACTCAGCTATATCTACTATTCCACCTCTTACTGAAAATGAGCTTTCTATATCTGCAACATCAACTCTCATATAGCCAAGTTTAGTTAACTTTTCTAATAACTCATTCATATCTATTTGCATATTTACTTTTAGTGTCATATTAGATTTTTTAAGTAATTCCACTGGTGTAATTTCTTGCATCATCGCTTCTATTGTTGTAATGATTACTTTCGGATTTTTCCCATGAAGAATTTTTTCCAAAGTGTTCATTCTTTGAAAATAATTTTCCATATCTTGTGATATTGTATCCACATTGGCAATATCTTTTTCGGGTAAGATATATACATTATCTCCAAAATATTTGAAGTCATTATATATTTCTTCCATAATCTTTGTGCTAGGAACAATATAATATATGTTTGTATTAAATTCCTTTAAAGTAGCATAAGCCATCTGTGCTTTCCCAAATTTACTAAGTCCTGTAAGTTGTATTGGTTTTCTGCTACCTTCTCTTTCTTCTTTTAATTTTTCTATATAATTTAAGTAAGTATTACTTTCTTTCATTATATTTAGTAATGGATCCATATTTACCTTCTTTTAACATATCTATTATACTATAATTTCCCGCTTTCTTCAATTTAAAAAGCACACATACATCAACTTGAATTAATTTGTATAAGTGCTTTTTTAAATTTAATATATATTTTCTTATTTTATCCAATTATTTAATATCATATACTCTTTTAGAATTTCTATATACTTTTTCCGAAAATTCTTTTAAATCTTCTCCTCTAATTTCTGCCACTTTTCTTAAAGTATAATATGTATAACCTGGCATGTTTTGTTTTCCTCTATTTGGTTCTGGTGTTAAATATGGTGCATCTGTTTCTACTAGTATCTTATCATCTGGTACTAATTTAATTGATTCTTTTGGATTTGCATTTTTAAATGTTACTACTCCACTGAAAGATATATAATATCCTAGTTTTAATGTTTCTTTTATTAAATGTTCATTTAGTGGTGCACAATGTATTATACCCGTATGTTTTGCTGGATTTTCTTGTAATATTTTTATTGTATCTAATGTTGCATCTCTTGTATGAATTACAATTGGTAAATCTAATTCATTTGCAATTTCTATTTGTTTTTTAAAAAGTTCTTTTTGTTTTTCGTGATTTTTTTCTTCTTTATGCCAATAATAATCTAGTCCAAGCTCACCTATAGCAACACCTATTTTATTTTCTTTCGCTAGTTTTTTTATAGTTTCTAAGTCTTCACTAGTATATTTTTCTGAATCATCTGGATGTATTCCAACTATTGCATATATATCTTTATATTTGTTTGCGATTTCTACTGCCTTTATTGAACTTTTAAGATCATAGCCTGGAACAGCTATATGCCCTACATTATATAAATTTGCATCTTCTATTACTTCATCTACTTTACCGTCAAATTGTTCATCATTTAAATGAGAATGTGTATCGAATATTTTTATTCCTTTTATGATTGGTATATTTTCTCTTACTTTTTTACTCATAATTTTCCTATCTTCTTGTTTTTTCTATTTCTTTTCACTTTATTTAATTTATTTTTTTACAATTAATCATTTAAAACAGCTACAGCTGTAGCTATTGTGTTATTATGTGATATACTAACTTTTATTTTTCCATTTAGTTTTTTGTAATTTTCATTATATATTATAACTTTCAATTTATTATTTTTTTCTTCTTTTGTAATTTCAATGTCTTTAAATGACAATATATTTTCGGGATTGTTCACACATTTATACACTGCTTCTTTTGCTGCAAATCTTCCTGCAAATGATTCATACATATTTTTATTCCTATTTTTACAATATGCAATTTCATTTTCTGTATATATTCTATTTAAGAATTTATCTCCATATGTAATTATATTATCTTTAACTCTTTCAATCTCAATTATGTCAATTCCTATATCTTCTACCATCTTGTTTCCTATTATATTTATTTTTACTTTTTCATTTACTTTACATTTAATGGTTTAATGCCAATATTTTATAGCAATTAGTATTATATTAATAATTACAGATATAATTAATAATATAGTAAGTTTTGTATTCTTATTAGAACTTTTTTCTAATTCATTATATCTATATATTATATTATATTTGCTTGATACCTCATTATATAATTCATTAGTTTCAAGCACCTCTTTTAAACTATTATAATAATTTGTTCCTTTTTCTGATAATGTTATTTCTTGATACCAAAACTTGTTATTAAATTCCTTAAACATTCTATGCCTATCACTCATAGCTATTTCTGTATTTAGCTTCTCTAAATATTTTTTTTGATATAATGCAATTATATATGTATATAGCATTTGTGTTTCATATCTTCTAGGTAATATTGTAAAATTATATGGATCTACTCCAGAAGATATTAATACACTACTTACCTTAGATACTGCAATTTTAGTATATTTTAATTCATCTAAAATTTTAGTTATCATATTTTCACTAATTAATGCATCTGTATCATATGTAGAAGTATATACTCTCATATACTTATATAATATTTTTGAAATTTCTTTTTCATCTGTTGTTTCATTCCAAACCATATTATCCACACATAGATATGAAAAAGTGTAAAAATTATTTATACTTTTCTTATCATTTTTTGCATTTTCTAATATGAACTCTTTAAGTAGATTTTTAAATTGTATTATACTATATCCTTCATTCATATTTAATTGTATATTGTCTAACTTTTTAATAACACTTTCATCAGATATTAATGTTTTAAACCTACAATTAAAATCTAAAACATCTCCTAAATCTTTTGTATCTGTTATAACTGTTTTTAATACAATTATTGATATTCCTGTTTTAAATACAAATAATTCAGCCCCTTCATAATTAAAATTAATGCTGTTTATTTCTAAATCATTTTCTTTTTCTTTTTCTTCATCTTTAAAAAAGTCATAGCTAAATATAGCTACATCTTTTTTAGTTAAAAATGTTATTTTTTCTTGATCTGTTTTACCTGTCCATTCATTTTCATCTATATTATAGAAAATGTTTTTTAATATTTCTTCTTTAAAAAATGAATATATTTCTAAATCTTTAACTTGTTCAAAAATTCTAGTTTTCGCTTTTTTACTTTTTACAAGTTTTTCTATATATTTTTCATATTCCATATTATACACATGGTAATATAAAATATGAATATTGATATTTATATTTTTCCTTCACTTTTCCCTCTTTTGTACATTAGTATTAACTAGCAACAATAATAATATAATTACTATTGTTAACTTACTAATCTTTAAATTCTTTTGTATATGTTTCTAATTCCACATTTTTATCTCTAAAATATTCTCCTATAAAGTCTACAAGTAAGTAATTTTTAAAATCATATTTTGGTTCAGCTATAACATCCCCATTATAATTTAATACACCCCATTTTCCACTTCTGCTTACTGCAATATATCCATACTCATTTTGCATTTTAGCATCATCATATATTGGTGCAACTATAACTCTTCCTTCTCTATCAGTATATCCATATTTTCCATTTTCTTTTATTCTAATTAAGTTATTATTTGAATATGCGTCTTTTTCATTTACTTCTTCAAATTTAAAATTATATATTTTATCATCTTTTCCATCATTTATAATCATATAATTTTCTGTACTCTTTTTATAAATCACATCTGATAATTTTTTATTTAATTCATTATCATATATATCTTCCTTATTTGCATTTGTTGCAATATATATTTTAGCTTCTTTGTCATATGTTATGTTTTCATAACTTTTTTCTAATAATCTTTTTTTATTTTCTTCTACAGTACTATTTCCTTCTTTATCTGCTTTTACAACATTATATCCATTATCATCTTGTACTATATAATTATTATCTCCTGCAGGAACTATCTTTTTAAATTCTGCTGGTAATATTTCTTTAGAATTACCATTTATTAATCCTACTTTTTCACCATCTTTATATATCATCATTTTTTCTTCTGTAATTTCTATTACATCTTTTGATATAATTCCTTGCTCAGTTCCATCTACATTGTATAATTTAGAAGTTTGTCCTTTTTTTGCTATAACAAAATTATCTGATTTTACTTTTTTTATCTCATCATATTCTGTTTTAAGTATTTCTTTTCCTAATTGTGATCTTACACCTTGCCTATTTTCATTTTTTACTATATATGGTGTTTCTTCTCCTTGATACATAGCTTCTACATTATCATAAATTGCTGGTGCAACATAATTATTTGTTTCTGTATTTATAACACCATATTTATTACCTTGTTTAATTTTAACTTTGTTTTTAATTCCTTTCATAGAAACTATTTCATCAAATTCAGGCTTAAATTTTTCTTGACCAGTAAGATCTATTAATCCATATTTATCACCTTTTTTAGCTATAAGTAAATTTTTATCATAATTTAAATCAGAGGTAGTATATTCTATTGGTTTTATTTGATCATAATTTTCTGCCATATTTGTTTTGTTTTCATTTAATAGCTCAGATTTAAATTCATTATTTAAATAATTTACATCTTTATTAATTATGAACGCATCCTTTTTATGATCAGGAATAACTATCATTTCATCATATGTTGGTTCTATTATCTTATTTCCAGTTGAATTGATTACTCCCCATTTTCCATTTTCATAAATAGTATAATATCCTTTTACACCTGTTCTTTTTACATTATATTTAATAACACTAGTTTTTGCATATTTAATTCCTAATACAATCAAAGCAATTATAATTGGTATAATTATAACTAAGAATACTTTTTTCATATTTAGTTTTCTTTCTTCTTTTTTAAATCTTCTACCACCCATACTATATCCTCTTATATATTTCTTTTATATTTTCTTTATTATAGTGTTTATTATTTTTGTCATATTTTCTTATTCTTGCAATAACTAATTCTTCTTCTGCCAAGCTTAATATTTTTTCTCTGTTATTTTCTATGTATTCTAATCCTAATTCATTTAAAGTATTATATAACACATTATTTTCTTTTTCATTATTTGTAGCTTTTTCTTCATTTATTATAATAATATTATTATTTTCTAGTATCTCTTTTATATCTTTATATTCTAATTTATTATAGTCATTTTTAATTATATTTAGATACACTTCTTT
>CAUPPN010000027.1:0-10184 GCA_963513115.1 uncultured Eubacteriales bacterium
AAATAGAGCTAAGAGTCTTATCTGCAATGTCTAAAGACGAAACAATGATTAATGCATTTAAAGAAGGAATGGATATTCACAGAGCTACAGCTGCAACAGTTTTAAATAAAGATTATGATGAAGTAACAAAAAAAGAAAGAAGTAGCGCAAAAGCAGTAAACTTTGGTATAATATATGGTATAAGTGATTATGGATTATCAGAAAACTTAGGAATACCAGTTAAAGAAGCGAAGGAATATATTGAAAAATATTTAGAAAAATATTCTAATATTTCAGAATATATGGAAAATATTGTAGAATCAGCAAAAGAAAAGGGCTATGTAGAAACATTATATAATAGGAGAAGATATACACCAGGTATTGATTCTAAAAATTATTTGGTAAGAGAATCAGCAAAAAGAATTGCAATGAATGCTCCGATACAAGGAACAGCAGCAGATATAATGAAAATTGCAATGGTTAATGTATATAATCGTTTTAAAAAAGAAAATATAAAAAGTAATTTAGTTTTACAAGTACATGACGAGCTAATTATTGATACTTTGAAAGAAGAGAAAGAAATAGTTTTTAATATACTAAAAGAAGAAATGGAAAATGCAGCGCATATTGGTGTTAAGCTAATAGCAGATATTAACGAAGGAAAAAATTGGAATGAATCTAAATAAAGAGGAATTTATGGAAGAAAATAAAAATATAATAAATAGAAGAAATAATAGAAAAAATATAAACAAAACCAAAATAAAAACTAAAAATATAATGATATTATTAGGAATAATATTATTTATAATAATATGCATAATATTAATACCTAAGAAGAAAAATGAAAGTAAAAATGAAAAAGAAAGCAAAGATACAATTGAAAATTTTTTAGAGGAAATAAAAAAAGATGAGGGAATTGCAATTGCAAAATATGGACAAACAGATTTAGAAAAAGAAATTAATAAGGCAAAATATAAGTATATGACATACAAAGTTGAAGAGGTTAAAAAGCAAGGGAATAAACCATTAAGATATGATGTAGTAGTTAAAATATCTAATGTTGATGTAAATGCTGCAATAAATGAAACTGAAGATGAAATGAAAGCAGTACAAGATAAAAATGAATACACAAAAAAATATATAAAAATATTTAATAAAAAACTAAGTGAAAAGAAGAAAGATAAAAAAGAAGAAACTATAAGATTTAACTTAATATATGATGATATGGCTAAAAAGTATGTTGTAAACAACGCTGAAACAATGAAATATTTAAGAAAAATTAATTAAAAAAATAAATAATAAAATTAAATAGAAATTAATTTTAATTATATTTTTAAAAAATAAATTATTAAAAATGAGGCATTAATAAAATAAAAAAATAAATATAAAAAAAGCACCTATCCCTAGGTGCTTTTACTATTCTGCTTAATTATTTGATAGATGCATCATAAATTGATTGTATATTACTATTTAAAGTTTTATCAAATTCTTCATCTGATTGCAAAGCTGATACACCTTCAACTAATGCTCTAGAAAAAGATGCTATTAATCCGTGATTTTCACTTAATTTTTCATTTGCAATATTTATTGTATAACCTCCAGAAAGTGCAACTACTCTTAATACATTTTTATGTGCTATAAGATCTGAATATCTATTATTTGTAGTAGGTATTGTAAGTTTAAGCATAACAATCTCATCTTCTCTTAATTGATTTAATTCTTCTAAAATATATTGTTTAAGAAATTCTTCTGCATGATCTTTTTCTTTTAAATTAATATCTACTTCTGGTTCTACTATTGGAATTAAATTATGTGAAAGTATCTTTTTAGCAAATTCAAATTGTTGTTTTACAACTTTTTTAATACTTTCTTCATTATCTGTATATATTACAGATCTCATTTTTGTACCAAAAATATTTCTTTCATTTGCTAGTTTCAATATTTCATCAAAATCTTTTATATCCTTCATAAGAGCTACGCCATTTTCAATTTCAGCAAGTCCACTGTCTACTTTTAAAAATGGTACAACATGTTTTTGGTTCCATAAATAATCTGCAGTATATTCTCCATCTATTTTGCTATTAATTGTTTGTTTAAATAGTATTGCACCAATTATTCTATCGTCAAATGCTTTTGATTTAATAATTCTTGTTCTCATCTTATGCACTAAATCAAACATTTCTTCTTCATTATTATATTCATTTTCATTCACACCATATGCTTTTAAAGCTTTTGGTGTACTTCCACCGCTTTGATCTAAAGCTGCGATGAAACCATTATTATTTCTAATAATTTCAAATTGTTCGTTATTCATATTATTTCTCCTTATTTTTAGTTATTTAAAAAATTAATTGACTTCAATTAATTATGATTAATTTAGATTATACAATAATCATATATTATTAAATAAGAAAAAGAAAGATAAAAAACAAATAGTAAGTTATATAATAATATACTTGAAAAGATTAAAAGATGTTGATATAATTTATTTAATATAGAAGATAATTATTCCCTGCAGGGTACGAATTGTGTAATTTTTAGAACCTACAAGTTTCTAAAAGGGAGAGATACTTCTTGGTATTGCGTGTATAATTTCTTTTAGATCTTATCCCATAACTACTGAGAGACTCACCCACCTGTAATATCAGGTCCATAAAATACACCCAAGAAACGGCCATTGCAGGGATTTTTTATGCCTTTTTTTAGACTTTTTATACTTAAAATTTTAATGAAAATGTGATAATATATGAATAGTAGAGGAAAAAATTATGAGAAATATTAAACTGGAAATATCATATGATGGAACTAAATATTATGGCTGGCAAAAGCAGAAAGATAAAAAAACAGTACAAGAAACTATAGAAAAGGCTATTTATGAAATTACAGGAAAAGAAATTAAATTAATTGGATCTGGTAGAACAGATAGAGGAGTATCCGCAATTTCACAAGTGGCTAATTTTTTAGATGAATCAAAATTTGATATACAAAAATATGAAAAGGCAATTAACTCAAGATTAAAAAGAGAATATATAACTATAAATAATGTAGAAGAGGTAGATATAGATTTTAATGCAAGATTTAATGCAAAACAAAAAACGTATATTTACATAATTAATAACCAAAAGCAAAGAGGAACAATTACTAGAGAGCACGAATATTACTATCCATATAGTTTAGATGTAGTTGCTATGAATGAAGCTATACAAGAAATAGTAGGTGAACATAACTTTAAATGTTTTGAGGCAGCAGGTTCAAAAAGAGATAGTACTATAAGGACAATATATGATGCTAAAGTATACGAAGAAAAGATAAATAACATAATGGGTAATTCAGAAAGAATTATAATATCTGTTACAGGCAATGGTTTCCTATATAATATGATGAGAATCATTGCAGGAACAATGCTTGAAGTAGGAAGAGGAAATATCAAAGTAGAAGATATTAAAACAATTATTGGAAAAGAAGATAGAAAAAATGCAGGTAAAACATTACCACCAGAAGGATTAATATTAAAGGAAGTTAAGTATTAGATATTTGAAAATATATAATAGAATAGATAATAATTAAAAATAATAAGTGATTAATAAGTAATTAAGGGGATAATATGGGAGATTTTGTACATTTACACTTACATAGTGAGTTTAGTCTTTTAGACGGTGTTAATAGAATAAATGAAATACCTAAAAATGTTAAAGCAAAAGGTATGGATGCAGTAGCAATAACAGATCATGGGAATATGTTTGGCGCTGTTAACTTCTATAATGCCTGTATAAAAGAAGGTGTAAAGCCAATAATAGGTGCAGAGGTATATCTATCTCCCAGAGATATGCATTCAAAAGAATATGGCATAGATACAACAAGATACCATTTAATATTACTTGTAAAAAATGAAATAGGATACAGGAATTTAACTCATTTAGTAACAGCTTCTAATCTAGAAGGAATGTATTACAAACCTAGAATAGATAAAAAAATATTAGAAGAATATAGCGAAGGATTAATATGCCTATCTGCATGTATGGCAGGTGAAGTACCACAATTAGTATTAGAAGATGAAACAAAAGCAAGACAAGCTGCTATGTGGTACAAGAAGGTGTTTGGCGATGATTACTATATAGAAATACAATCAAATGGACTTGCAAATCAAAAACTTGTTAATCAAAAATTAATTAAACTTGCAAGAGAACTTGAAATTGAATTAGTTGCAACAAATGATTGCCATTATGCAGAAAGAGAAAATGTAGTAGATCAAGAAATAGTAATATGTATACAGACTGGAAAGAAGTTATCTGATGAAGATAGAATGACTATTGGTACAGATGAACTATATATTAAAAGCCCTGAAGAAATGAAAGAAGAATTTAAAAACTTTCCTGATGCAATAGCAAACACTGTTAAAATTGCAGAAAAGTGTAACTTTAATTTTGAGTTTGGACATACAATACTTCCTAATTATAATACACCAAATGGTGAAGATCATGCAGAATATCTAAAGAAGTTATGTAAAGAAGGACTTAAAAAAAGATATGATAATATAACAGATGAGAGAAGGAAAAGAGCGGAATATGAGTTATCTGTCATAATACAAATGGGGTATGTAGACTACTATTTAATAGTTGCAGATTATGTAAATTATGCTAAAAGCAAAAATATACCAGTAGGCCCAGGAAGAGGATCAGGAGCAGGATCATTACTTGCATATGCAATAGGAATAACAGAAGTTGACCCAATTAAATATGACTTACTATTTGAAAGATTCTTAAATCCCGAAAGAGTAAGCATGCCAGATTTTGATATTGATTTTTGTAATGAAAGAAGAGATGAAGTATTACGATATGTTGAAGAAAAATATGGTAAAGACCATGTTTCACAAATAATTACATTTGGAACAATGGCAGCTAGAATGGCTATAAGAGATGTAGGAAGAGTACTAGATATTAGATTTGATAAGGTAGATAAGATTGCAAAATTGATACCTTCAGGGCCAAATATTACTATAGATTATGCATTAGAAACAAGCAAAGAATTATTAGATGAATATGAAAATGATGAAGATGTTAAAACATTAATAGATCATGCTAAAAGGTTAGAAGGAATGCCAAGAAACTTATCTACGCATGCATGTGGAGTTGTAATTACAAAAGAACCAGTAGAAACATATGTACCACTTGCAAGTAATGATAATAATGTTATTACACAATACACAATGGATATACTTGAAAGATTAGGTCTTCTTAAAATGGACTTTTTAGGATTAAGAACATTATCTGCAATAGATGAATGTGAAAAGATGGTTAAAAAAACAAGAGGAATTATAGTAAAATATGATGAAGACTATAATGATCCTAAAGTATTTGAACTATGGAAAAATGCAGATACATTGGGAGTATTTCAATTTGAATCAGATGGAATGATTAGATTTATGAAAGAACTTTCACCAGATAGTTTAGAAGATATTATAGCAGGTGTATCACTATATAGGCCGGGGCCAATGGACCAAATACCAAGATATATTGAAGGAAAGAAAAATAGGGAAAGTATAAAATATATAGATAAAAAGTTAGAACCGATACTTGATGTAACATATGGTTGCATGGTATATCAGGAACAGGTTATGCAAATAACTAGAGAACTTGCAGGTTACTCATATGGAAGAGCAGATATTGTAAGAAGAGCAATGGGTAAAAAGAAAACAGATGTTATGGAAAAGGAAAGAGAAATTTTCATAAATGGGTTAGAAGAAGATGGAAAAGTAATTATACCAGGCTGTGTAAGAAATGGTATAAGTAGAGAAGTAGCAAATGAGATATTTGATGAAATGTATGAATTTGCTAAATATGCATTCAACAAATCACACGCTGCAGCGTATTCAATACTTTCATATAAGACAGCATATTTAAAAACATACTATAAAGAAGAACTATATGCTGCAACTATGAATAGTTATTTAGGTAATTTAACTAAGATAGCAACATATATAACTGATGCGAAAAGGCATGGAATTACCATACTTCCACCAAATATCAACGAAAGTTTTGTAAAATTTACTGCATTACCTAAAGATCATGTAATTAGATTTGGTATCGGAAGCATAAAGACAGTAGGTGAAGTAGCTTCTAAAATTGTAATAGAAGAAAGAAAGAAAAATGGTAATTATATAGACTTTAGAGATTTTGTAGAAAGAACAAATAAGATGGGTGTTAACAAAAAAGCGATTGAATCATTAATAAAAGTTGGAGCATTTGATTGTTTTAAAGAAAATAGGGGAACACTTTTAAAGTCATATGAAGATATAATAGATTCAGTAAATAATGTAACTACAGGATTTAGTGGGCAAACTTCTATGTTTGATATGATAGAAGATGCAAAAGATGTTACATATACAGTAGTAGAAGATATTTCTAATAATGAAAAGTTAAAATATGAAAAAGAATTGCTTGGAATGTATGTATCAGGTCATCCACTAGAAAAAGTATATAAGTACATAGAAAAGAAAATTAATTTCAATAGCGATATGTTAGGCAAGTTACATATGAAAAACAATGCAACTATGGTAACAGCTGGAATGATAAGCGATGTTACAAGAAAAACTACTAAAAAAGGTAATCTTATGGTATTTGTAATACTAGAAGATATATATGGTGAAATGGAGCTAATACTTTTTGAAAATCAATATATGAGATTTAAAGAATTACTAAAAGAAGATAATATAGTAGCAGTCAAATTAAGAATAGGTATTAAAAATGAAACTGATGTAACTTTGTATGCAGATAATATGACAAACATTAATTTTAATAAAAAGAATGAGGAATAATAGCAAAAATGCAATTATATGAAAAAGAGATCTTAATAATAAGATCTCTTTTATTTATTTATTATATTATAATATATTATATTCTATTATATTCTATTCTAATATTTCCTTACCTGTATATAGGTTATAGTATTTACCCTTTTTAGCAATTAGATCAGAATGTGGTCCTCTTTCAATTATTTGGCCATCTTCTACTACTAAAATACTATTAGCATTTTTTACTGTAGATAACCTATGAGCTATTACTAAGGTAGTAGAATTTTTCATTAGGTTATCAAATCCTTCTTGTATTAGCTTCTCTGTAAGTGAGTCGATAGAAGATGTTGCTTCATCTAACATAAGAATTAGTGGGTTAGATACTGCAGCTCTGGCTATTGAAATGAATTGCTTTTCTCCTTTAGAAAGAGAAATATCTTCAGGAGATAGCATTGTATTATATCCATCAGGTAATCTAGAAATTATATAATCTGCATTAGTAAGTTTAGCCGCTTTAATTATATCCTCATCAGATGCGTTTAAATTACCTTTTCTGATGTTATCCATAACTGTTCCAGTAAATATAGTGGGTTCTTGTAGTACGACTGTCATATTTGATCTTAGGTGGCTTTTTTTAATATTGTTAATTGGAAGTCCATCTATTAGTATTTCACCATCTGATACATCATAGAATCTATCTACTAGATTAGATATTGTGGTTTTACCTGCACCTGTTGAACCAACAAATGCTAACTTTTCTTTAGGATTAGCATAAAGAGAAATATCTCTTAATACCATTTTGTCCTTATCTTTCATGTCAGTATCATAATTGAAATATACATTCTTAAATTCAATATGGCCTTCTGCTTTAATAAACTCACCGTTATTGTTCCAGTATTTGTTTCCATTCTTTTCAATTAGTGTAATTGTACCTTCGTCTATTTCAGGCTTAATATCCAATATATTAAATATTCTTTCTGCTCCAGCAAGTGCTGTATATATTAATGAAATATAATTAGATAGGCTTTGTATTGGCGCAGATAGTGAAGAAACAAATTTAATATATATTAATAAGTTCGATATATCTAGCACCCCTTTGTTGTAGAAGTAGACACCAAGTACTGTAATTACACTAGATAGTATAAATGCAAATGAGCCTCCTATGATATTCATTGAAATACCATATATTGTAGACTTTGTTTGATATTTTTTTAAGTTATCTACTTTTACTGAAAATCTTTCAACATTTCTATCTTCATAATTGTATGATTTAATAATTGGCATACCACCTATCATTTCTTCAGAATATGATGTTAAGTCTGCTAATTTCTTTTGCGATATAGCTGTGTAATACTTACTCTTATTACCAAAAAATCTAATTAGGAAAGTATATACCATTAAAAGAAATATAGTAATAATACTTAGCATCCAATTAATTTTAATTAGTATTATAATAGAAATTGTTATTTCTAATATACTTATTATACTTTTTGAAATTGCTTGATCTAGTGCCTCAGTAAGTATTGCAACATCGTTTGTAAAGGTTGAAACTATTTCACCAGGTTTGTTGTTATCAAAAAATGCTATGTCTAATTTTTCTAAATGTGCAAATAGTTTTTTTCTAATATTGTATGTTATTTTTTGCGCAAGTACTGCAAAAATAGTATTACCTAAAAAGTTAAATAAAATTGACGCAGCTACTGCAATAGCTAGGTTAGAAACCGCTAAATTAATTCCAACTAGATTACCATCTTTTAAATTTTTGGCAATCGGGCCTACAAGTATACTTGTGTAAATTGTAGCAGCAAGTGCAAGAAGAAGTGTTATCATACCAATAACAAACGTTTTCTTGTAGTTAAATATATATTTTAAAAGTCTTTTAAATGTTTCAAATGGTTTTTGGCTTTCTTTGTTAATATTATTATTCACTTCTATCACCTCCTTGCATATTATATATATCTGTATATAATTTAGAGGTTTTAATTAGCTCTTCATGTGTTCCTGAATCTATTATTTTACCATCTTCTAAAACTAATATGTTATCACAGTTTTGAACACTGCTTATTCTTTGAGATACGATTATTTTAGTTAGATTTTGGTTTAGGTTTTCATTTATCATCTTCTGTATTTTTCTTTCAGTATCATAATCTAGTGCAGAAGTTGCATCGTCTATTATCATTATTTTAGCATTTTTAGCAATTGCTCTTGCAATAGAAATTCTTTGCTTTTGCCCTCCAGAGTAGTTGCTTCCATTTTGCTCAACCTTGTGTGATATTGTATCTGTATATCTATCTACAAAGTTAGAAGCTTGTGCAAGTTGCAATACTTTAGATACTTCTTTATCTTTTAATGTATTATTACCTAATAATATATTAGATTTTATTGTACCTGAAAATAGTTTTGCTTGTTGTTCTATGTGTGATATTACAGTATTTAAGTATTTTATATCATAGTCTTTAATATCGATTCCACCAATTGTTATCTTACCTTCTTGTGGGTCATATTTTCTAGAAATTAGATCAACTAGTGTACTCTTCCCAGAACCTGTTTGCCCTATTATTCCTAAAGAAGTTCCTTCTTTTACAGAAAAGCTAATATCTTTTAATATAGTTTCATTTTCATTGTAACCAAAAGTTACATTAGAAAATACTATATCTGTATTTTTCATTTTTCTTATTGGTTTTTCTTTTTCTTCTAAAGTAGGCTTTAAATTATATATTTCGTTTATTCTGTCAATAGATGCATTTGCCTGAATAAGAGATGAGAAGAAACCAAACATCATCATTAGTCCATTGATGATTTGTGTAGAATATGATGTGAAAGCTAAAAGATCACCTGGTGTAAGTTTTCCTTCTAGTATTAGCCTGCTTCCTCGAGATAGCATGTATACACCTAGTCCTAAAGCTACAACACTTCCAATAGGTGCTAGAAGGTTAATAATAATAACTGCTTTAGTTGATATCATTTTTAAGCTTTCATTTTGCTTTTCAAATTTTTCAGACTCATTATCTTCTAGCATGTATGATTTAACATCACGAATTCCAATTACATTTTCTCTTACCACATTGTTAATTCTGTCGATGTTTTTTTGCATTTTCTTGAATATTGGTTTAACAAATCTATTTGCAATGAAAAATATTACTATTATTACTGGCAGTATTGCAATTATTAGATGAGCAAGTTCACTGTTAATATTTACAGACATTATATATGCGATAATTATTAGAAGAGGTGCTTGTATTAAAAATATAAGTGACATCATGAATAGTCGTGCAATTTTGTCTACATCGTTTGTTAAACGAGTAAGTAGCGTTTCATTAGACAACTTATTGAAATTTGCTAGTGAAAATTCATTTATCTTTTTGAAAACATCTTTTCTTAAATCTGCACTTAAACTGTATGAAATGGTAGCTGC
>CAUPPN010000028.1:0-9943 GCA_963513115.1 uncultured Eubacteriales bacterium
TAATATATTTGTGTTTGTAGACATTATCTCCTCATATTTAATATTATCTGTGTCTATATCATTTAATATTTCCATATATGTTAATATATTAGAAATTTCTTCTTGCATATTTTCTAATTCTTTTTCATTTAATGATATTTTAGCAAGTTCTGCTACATGTTCTACTTCTTCCTTAGTTATATTCTTTTTCATTTTTCCTCATTTCCTTTTCTAATTATATCATATGCCGCTATCATTCCATCATAGCTTGCTTTTGTAACTTGTTTTATCCCTTTTACTACATCTCCACCTGCATATATATTTTTAATAGATGTTCGCATATTTTCATCTACTTGTATATATCCATTATCTAGCTTAAGGTTAAACTTTGCTTTAAGCATATTTGTGCTTATTCCATATGCTACAAATATGGCAGATACAAAAAGTTTCCTATCATTTGAAAGTATTACTTGTTCTATTGTTTCTTCTCCTATTATTTTAGATATATCTTCTCTTAAAAATACTATATCACATTTTGCACTATTATATTTTTTAATTATATCACTTTTTCTTTTTTCTTCTAGTTCTTCTTTTGTAATTATATATATCTTAGCTACATTTTTTGTAAGTGTATCTAATTCTATTTCAATATTTTCTTCCTTGCATACAAGTATTATATCTTTACCTTTGTATAGGAAAGAATCACATATACTACAATATGATACTCCTTTTCCTTCATATTTTTTTATATCTGGTATATTAATATTATTTCTTCTAATACCTATTCCTAAAAATATTCTTTTTGTATAGTATTTTCCATTTCTAATAGTTTGTATAATGTAATTTTTCCCATCATAGTCAACATCTACTATTTCATCTGTTAATACATCTCCACCTAATCTTTCAAACTGCATTATCCCGTCTTTTGCTATATCTTCTAGTGTAGTATTGTATTTTGCGTAGTAGTTATCACATATGGTATCTTTCATACTTCCAAAGTCTTTACCTATTGAAAGTACTTTCATATTTGCTCTTAATGTATATATTCCACATGTTATAGCAGATGGACCTTTACCTATTACTATTAAATCATATACTTCATTTTTTTCTTGCAATATTTACTCCTATATTACCTTAATCTTTTTTCATTTTTAACACTTCTAATTTTTCTTCTGAAGCCTTATTTGCTTCTTCTTGTGTAATTTTACCATATTGTACCATCTTGTTTAATACTAAATTTCTTCTTTGTACTGCCTTTTGATAGTTTACTCTGGGATCATATACAGATGGCGCATTTGGTACACCTGCTAAAAATGCAGCTTCAGCTAGAGTAAGCTCTTTTGGTGGTTTTCCAAAGTATCCCATTGATGCATCATATAGTGTGTAATAACCACTTCCAAAATATGATATGTTATAATACATTTCTATTATTTCATCTTTGCTATACTTTTTTTCAAGTTCAATAGAATATATTAGCTCTTGAAATTTTCTACTAAATGTTTGTTTTTGATTTAATAAAAGGTTTTTGGCTAATTGTTGTGTAATGGAACTTCCACCTTCTATTACTGACTTATTTTTTATATTAGTTTTTACTGCTCTAAATATTGCTTTCATATCTACAGGCCCATGATCATAGAACCTATGATCTTCAGCTGCAATCAAAGCTTCTATATATTTTTTATCTACATCTTCTAATTTTGCGTAATGCTTTTTTTCTCTTAACTTTTCAACGCTTTTTTCTATACATCCATTTTCTATATCTGGCTTTATTTTAATATATTCCCTATATGTAATTAATGCCAATATTACTCCTACAAAAAGTATAATAATTATTATTAATTTAAATATATAATGTAATATTCTCAAAGTAATCTCCTTTTTATTAATATATAATATTATACCATATTAATTTATCTTTTAAATATATAATTATTAAAAAAGCCACTATTTAATATATATTAAATGGTAACCTTACACATAATAATTTAAGTGTAGTTACTGTAACAAAAATTTACTATATTTTCAATTATTATATAATTATACTAGTATTAAGAAATTTGGAGGTCAATTATGAAAAGTGAAACAAATAAAATATTAGTAATAGCTCTTCTTATATCACTAATTATAATAGGTGGTCTTTGCTATTTAGATATTACACAAAGTAAAATTTTAAAAGAACGTGAAGAGCAAACACTAAGAGCAGGAAGAGAATTATTTATGACTATAAAAGCAGTAGAAAAGGCAGGATACAGTATTGAAACAAAAGAAGAATTTTTAGACAAAGAAATTAAAAGTAAAGATTTCAATCCTGAACTTGACATGTTAAAATTAGTTAAAAAAAATGATGCTAAAGAATAATATTACTAAATACACAAACAAAAAATAGAAGTAAATTACTTCTATTTTTTTGATTTTTATAGTTCTTTTTTTACTTGTCTTTCTTCATAATTTTTTCTTTTTAGATATATTATATGTTATCTATATCATCTTCAGCTTCTATTATTTTCTTTTGTATTTCTTCATTTTTCTTTTCATTTTCTTCTAATTTTTTAAGCATATCGTCTAATGATTTATTCTTGTTTTCATTATTATTTATATTTTGCTTTTCTTTTTTCTTTTCTTCAATTTTCTTATTGAATATTTCATTAGTTGATTTAACCTTATTTGTTTTATTAATTAACTTGTCTAATATATTTCCTTCTTTATGTTCTTTACTTTCTATATTATTGTTGTTATTACTATTATCTTTTTTTCTTTCAATACCAAAGTTAACTTCTTTTTTATCTTTTTCTATTCCATAATATTCTTTTTCTAATTTTTCTACTTGTTTAATTCCATCTTTTAGGTCATCTATTTCTTGTATATTAATATTATTTGTTCCTACATCATCTGTTTTAAAGGCTTTAAAAGTTTCTTTAAAGTCATTAATTAATTCTCTTGCAGAGTTTTTATATGATACTTTTCTTTTTGGTGCTTTTCTATTTAATTTTTTAATACTTTCTTTTTCTTTTGCTTTTGCTTTTTTCATATTTTCTTCCTATTTTAATTATTTTAATCATCCAAATAGTCTGCTAACTTCTTTCTATATTCTGGACTAGATAGTTTTCTTAGTGCTTTAGCTTCTATCTGTCTTATTCTTTCTCTTGTTACATTAAATACTTTTCCAACTTCTTCTAATGTTCTTCCTTTTCCATTATCTAATCCAAATCTTAGTTTAAGAACCATTGCTTCTCTTTCTGTTAAATCACTCATTACTTCTTCTAATTGTTCTCTAAGTAGGTTATATGACGCCATATCATGTGGTGTTGGGCTTTCATCATCTGGTATGAAATCTGCTATACGGCTATCCTCTTCATCTCCCACTGGTTTTTCAAGAGAGATTGGGTCTTGTGATATTTTTTGTATTTCAACTACTTTTTCTTCTGGCATTCCTAAATCAGCTGCTAATTCTTCAATTGAAGGTTCTCTTCCTAATTGTTGTAATAGGTGTCTTTGTGTTCTAATTACCTTGTTAATTGTTTCAACCATGTGTACCGGTATTCTTATTGTTCTAGCTTGATCTGCTATACTTCTTGTAATTGCTTGCCTTATCCACCAAGTAGCATATGTACTAAACTTATATCCTTTTCTTACATCAAACTTTTCTACTGCTTTTATTAGTCCAATATTTCCTTCTTGTATTAGGTCTAAAAATAGCATTCCTCTTCCTAGATATTTTTTAGCAATTGATACAACTAATCTTAAGTTTGATTCTATTAGTTTTTCTTTTGCTTCTTCTTGTCCATCTAATACTTGTGTTGCATAAAAAATTTCTTCTTCTATACTAAGTAGTGGTATTTTACCTATTTCTCTTAAATATAGTTTAACTGGGTCTTCCACACTTATATCATCTATTATTGCAGCATATTTTAAGTCATCTACGTCTATTTCTTCTATTTCATCTAAGTCAATATCTTCATCGTCTATATCGTCTAAATCTTGTGATACCGCATCACCTTCTTGTTTTAATAGGTCTATTCCTGCTTCTTCTAACTTATTTAAAACTTTTTCGATATCTTCTGGTTCTATTTCACCTAATTCTTCTGCAAGTTCACCATATGTAATCTTACCATTTTTAGCTTTAATTTTTTTCATTATTTTTTCAATAGCTTTATCTACATTATCATCTGTATTTTCATCTTTTTCTTCAATATCTATTTCTGTTTTTTCTAATTCTTCTAATTTTTCTTTAGCTGTTTTTTTCTTTTTAACTTCAGTTTTTTCTTCTTTCTTGCTTTCTTTTTTAGTATCCTTCTTTTCTGCTTTCTTTGTTTCTTTTTTAGCATCTTTTTTTGTCTTATTATCTTCAGTCTTTTTTGTAGTAGTTGACTTTGTCTTTACTTCTTTTTTACTTTCTTTTGTTGTTTTAGTTGTTTTAGCCTTATTCTTAGTTTCTTTTTTCTTTGTTTCTTTTTCTAGTTTTTCTTTCTTTTCTGCTTTTTCTTTTGCCATATATCTCTCCTTATTTTTTTATCATTTCTTGTATTATTTCATTTAACCTATGTTCTAGCATATTCTTGCTTTCTCCATCTAACTCATTATTTGTTAGTGCTTTTAATATAACAGCTTTTTCTAATTCTGCATTTTTAAAATACCTTAATGCCATTATTATTTTCTTATCATCTATTACTATATCTTCTGCTAGTTGTATTTCTGTAATCCTACTTAATATATTTTTGTCTTCTATATTTTCTAATATATTTTTCATATTATCATTTTCTACATTATATATATAATGTAGTGTTTTTTTATTTATATCATCTTCAAACATATATTCTAATATATTTTCTTTTATTATATTTCTATATTCCTTATTTTCGATATATGCATATATTATTAGTTTTTCATATATATATCTTTGCCTATCTATCGTTTTCTTTTCTTCTAGTTTTTGTATGTTTTTTTCAAAGTCTTCTTCAGTTATTTCACTTGCTTTTTCTTTCCTAATTTTCTTTTTAAGTTCTATATCTAATGCATTTTTAGGTATATTATATTCATCTGAAAACTTATTTAAGTATAGTTCTTGTTCTACTGCATTATCTAATTTAGCAAGTTCTGTAATTAGGTCATTTATGAACTTGGCTTTTTCATCTGTTCTTTCTAAATTGTATTTTTCTGCATACATTTTTGTTTTAAACTCAATATATGAAATACTTTCGTCAATTCTTTTTCTTAAACTATCTGCACCATATTTTAGTATATACTCATCAGGGTCTTTTGCTCCTTTTAGTCTAAGTACTCTTAAGTCTGCTCCCATATTTTTTAATATGTCTAATCCACGTATTGTTGCATTAGTACCTGCTGCATCACTGTCATATCCTATTATTACTTTATTTGTATATCTTAGCATTAGCCTTGCTTGTCCATCTGTTAGTGCTGTACCAAGTGAGGCCACTACATTTTTAATACCATTTTGATATAGTGAAATACAGTCCATGTATCCTTCTACAACAATTATGCTATCTTTTGCATATTTTTTTGCATTATTTATATTATATAAGCTCCTACTTTTGTTGTATACCATATTATCATTAGAGTTTATATATTTTGCAAATTTTTTATCGCTTGTAAGTATTCTACCTCCAAACCCAATAACTCTTCCTTGTACATCAAGTATTGGAAACATAAGCCTATCCCTGTACCTATCAATATATTTACCATCATCTGTTTTATATACAAGTCCTGTTTCTAATATTTCATTATCATAAAAGCCTTTTTGTTTTAAGTACCTGTATAACCCTATTTTAGAATAGCCTATCTTAAAGTCTATTATTGTTTCTTTATTCATCTTTCTTTGATTAATATAGTCATGGGCTTCTTTTGATGTCTTATCTAGTAATGTTTGTTGAAAATACTTTGTTGCTTCATAATTTACCATATAGCATCTTTTCTTTAATTTATCCCTCTTATTATCAAATGAAGATGTATTTTTAGGCATGGCAATATTTGCTCTATTTGCTAAAAATTCTATTGCTTCAGGAAATGATATATTTTCTATCTCTTGTACAAATTGAAATACTGATCCACCTTTTCCACATCCAAAACAATGGAATATTTGCTTATCCCCTGACACAGAAAAAGAAGGTGTTTTCTCATTATGAAAAGGACAAAGTCCAAAATATGACCTTCCCTTTTTTTTAAGTTGTACATATGTTCCTGCAACATCAACTATATCGTTTGCATCCTTTATAGTTTCTATAAATTCATCTGAGTATCTCATAAATTCTATTGTATCATAATTTCTTTAGTTTCGCATTAAATAAGCATTAATTCTTTTAATTTTATTTTTATTTTATTTTTATATTTCTCTTTTAAATGCAGCTTTCATTTTTTATTACATAAAATAAAAATATTATAGGTTTTTTTATAATATTTAATATCCTTCCTATAATATTTTACATATTGTTTAATACTTTTATTTATAATTTTTTCGTCTATTTTTTCTATTTTTTAATTTGTGTTTTACTTTTCGTTTTTTAATTCATTAATTAAATTATAGCAATTCCACCTATTCTTTTGCTTCTTGTTGCTTCTTTGATAAAGTCTTTTCCTCCTGTAATATATACAGTATCACCTTTATCTAAAACATTATTATCTTTTAATCTTTTTATTCCTTCTTCTATTATTGCATCAATATCTGTTATTCCTTCAATTAGTATTGGCATTACATTCCATACTAATGCTAGCTGGTTATATGTTTTTTTGTTATCTGTTATAACAAATATTGGGCATGTAGGTTTCATTCCTGCTATTTTTTGAACTGATTCACCAGTGTGTGTATATGCAAGTATTACATCTGCTCCTATGTGTTTTGCTGTTGCTACAGTTATGTATGTAGATTTTTCGTCTAATGTTTCATATTTATTTTTGTCATCAATTTTAGATGGTTCAAAGCTTTTAATATGTTCTTCTACATTTTTAGCAATATTGCTCATAGTTATTATACAGTTTAATGGATATCTTCCCATTGCAGTTTCACCTGATAACATAACTGCTGAAGCTCCATCATATACTGCATTTGCAACGTCACTTGCTTCTGCTCTTGTAGGTCTTGGGTTATTTGTCATTGATTCTAACATTTGTGTTGCTATTACAACTATCTTTCCTGCATTATTTGCTTTTTGTATCATTAATTTTTGGAAGTATGGTACTTCTTCAAATGGTACTTCTACTGCTAAATCACCACGTGCTACCATTATTCCGTCTGCACATTCTAATATTTCATCAATATTATCTATACCTTCTTGGTTTTCTATTTTAGCAATTATTTGAATATCTTTTCCACCATTTTCATCTAATACTTTTCTTATTTGCATTACATCATCTTTATTTCTAGTAAATGAGGCTGCTATATAATCAAATCCCGCTTCTATTCCATATAATAAATCATCTATATCTTTTTGTTTTAGACCTGGCATATTTAATTTGACACCTGGTACATTTATACTTTTTCTTTGCTTAATTATACCACCTACTTTTACTTGTGCATATATATCTAGGTCTTGTATGTCTTTAACTTCTAGTTGTATTAATCCATCGTCTACTAGTATCATAGTTCCAACTTCAATATCTTTTGCTAATTCTTTGTATGTTATACTAAATGTTTTTTCATCACATATAACATCTCTTCCTGTAAGGATGATGTTGTCTCCATCTTTTAGGCTTACTCCATCTTTTATTTCTTCTTTAAACATACCTGTACGTATATCTGGCCCTTGCGTATCTAACATTAAGCTTGCAGATATATTAAGTTTTTCTCTTATAGCTTTAAATCTTTCTACTTTTTCTTGTTGTTCTGCTTTTCCTCCATGTGAGAAATTTATTCTTGCAACATTCATTCCAGCCATAAGCATTTCTTCTAATATATTTTCACTTGCTGGTCCTATTGTACATATTATTCTTGTTTTTCTTAAATTAGATTTCATAATTTTCCTTTCTTTTTTTTAATAAAGTAGATTATACACAATTACTATATTTAATGCAATCATATTTTTTTAAACATAAACACTAAATGGAATATAGCACATACTATATATGTATAATATATATGTAGTAAGTGTTGTAACTGTAATTATTGGTGTTAGTGCAATTCTTTCATTTTTTGCTTTTAACTTGAATATTGAATATATAATTGTTGTTGCAATTAATGATACAATCATTATTTTTGAACCAAAGAATATTGATATTAAAAGTATATACATTATTTGATCAATTGCATAATTTGGTTTTTTCTTCCTCTTATAATTTGCTAATTGCACTTGTGTAAGTATTATTATTAAACATACATATATTAATAATATCATTATATATAATTTAGACATTTGATAAAGTCTTTTATGAACAATTAAATCTGTTATTGTGTACAATGCAACTGTTACTATACCATATAGCATTGTTTTTCTATCTATCCTATTGTCTATCATATCTAATGCAGATAGTATATACATATACCCAAGTATTAGTGGTATAAATGCAAGTGATAGCATTTTTGCAGATAACATACTAGTTGGTATTTTAGAAAACGTCATTGGATTAAATGCATTAAATAGTATTAAAAATATTATTCCTGTAGATAGTTCTGCTATGAAATAGTTTTTGTTTATTTCCTTCTTGCAGTGCCTACATCTTCCTCCTAAAAATATATAACTAAAAAATGGTATTGTTTCATATGTTTTTAGTTTTGTCTTGCAATGGTCACAATATATTCCTTTTTTCATTATTTTTTCTTTATTCAAACTTCTTGATATTACAATATTCATTATACTTCCAAATATATTACCAATAAAAAACACTAATATATTTGTAATTATTAAATATATATACATATTACTTCCTAACTTTATATTTGTATTAAATTACATAATTAAACAAATTTAATTCCTAAATTAATATTTAAATATTATCATCAACATATTAATCTTACTATATTTATTTCTATATTTAAGAAAAAAGAAAGAAAAGTGTTTAAAAAACATTTAAAAACTTTTAAAAAGCTTCTAAAAAATATATAAAAAACTTCTAAAAAATCATTCAAAAAAATACATATAAAAAAATAAAAGGGAGGCTCCCTTTTATTTTTTGCTTTAAGTTAAAATTATTACTTAATCCTATATGCGTTTGTTTTTGTAATTCCTATTTGATTATTTGTAATTACAATTTCTATTGCACTCATATAGTCTTTATTTTTAATTTCTACATATATTATATTATCTGATATATTTTCATTTACTAATGTTTTACCTATTTCGCCTTGTGGTTTTTCTTTTGTCATATGAATATCAATTTTCTTTTTCTTTTCCTTATTGTTATTTTCAACCATACTATTTATATAGCTTTGCATTTCTGCCATATAGTGATTCTGCTTATCTTCATCAGGTATTTCTTTGCTTTCTTCTTGCATTAGATATGCTTTTTTTTCTATTTCTTTTTCAATATCTTTTGTATTTTCTACAACTTCTGCTTTTTTCTTTCTTAAAATTAAGCCAGATTCACCAAAGGCTACATTTAATACTAATATAGCAAGTATAAGGATTACCAAACCTGTAACTACAAGTCCTATTACTGTCATTCCATCATCATTTTTCATATATTTCTCCACTAAGCAATTACTTATTAATTTAATTTTATAGGTGTTCCACTTGAAAATGGAGCACTTGTACTATTTCCCATGTTGTTTGTATTATTAGTATTCATTGTATTTGTATTATTTCCATTTTGGTTATTCATAGTATTTGAATTATTCATTGTGTTATTTGTACTAGTATTTCCCATAGTATTGTTTGTTGTATTATTTGTTGTATTCATACTATTTTGTTCATTTGTTTTTTCTATTTTAGTTTTTGTTTGCTTTTTTTCTACAACGACGAATTTTTTATTTTCATCAATTGTTAAGTTTAATAATGTTGGTTCTTCTTGAGCATTTTTA
>CAUPPN010000029.1:0-9900 GCA_963513115.1 uncultured Eubacteriales bacterium
TAATATAAATAATATAAATTAGTTTAAGATAATATATTAAATGTTGTTTAAAAGTATAAAATATAAAAATTCTTTTTTATATATGTTAAAATAGTTATGCGTAAGGAAAAAGGATGTTTAAAATTAGAATTAAAAAGAAAACAAAAAAAGCTTTTAAAATTATTATTTTAGTAATACTAACAATAATACTATTACTTGGTACACTAGCTTTAATATTTAAACCAACATATGAGGTTACATATAAGGGAAAGTTTGTAGGATATACTAAAAGCTTAAGAAAAATAGATGAAGAGATAGAAAAAGAATTAAAAAAAGGTGGAGAAGGAATTACATATTATGATTTGGAAGAACCTATAGGATATACACTAACATTTATGAAAAAGGGGACAAAATTAAATGATAATATGGCAGATATAATTAAAGAAAGTGTAATACCAGTATATAGATATTATGTAGTTACCTTAAATGGAAAAGAAAGAGGATATTTTAAAAAATATAGTCAAGCAGAAGAATTAATAGAGATATTAAAACAAAATGAAAGTGCAAATGTTGAAGACTTAGACATAACCATCAGCTATAAGAGGAAAGAAGAAGAATATTCTGATATGCAAAAACTAGCAGATGAAATGTATGAAAAAAAGAAAGAAATAAAAAGATCTTCTAAACAGTCAACTGGAATTTCATATAAGGGAATATCATATAAAAGAGAACAAATGCCACTAGAAATTTCACCACCAATTACAGGACCAATTACTTCAACATTTCAACCAAATAGAACAGTATTTGGAAGAACTAGTCCACACTCAGGCATAGATATTGGTAGAACTATAGGAACACCTGTAAAAGCAGCACAATCAGGATTTGTTGTAGTATCAGGATTTCATGGAGCATATGGTAATTTTATATGTATAGACCATACTAGTGAAATGGTAACAGGATATGGACATTTAAGTAAAAGGCTTGTAAAAATTGGAGACTATGTAGAAAAAGGACAAGTAATAGGACTTGTAGGTAGTACTGGTAGAAGTACAGGACCACATTTGCATTTTGAAGTTAGATTAAATGGAATAGCATATAATCCTAAATACTATGTTTCATTTAATTAAAATAATAAAAAATAAATACTAAAAAATAAATAATAAGTAATAAGTAATATATAACAAATATAATTATGAAAGGATAAAAAATGATAGAAATAAGATGGCATGGAAGAGGAGGACAAGGAACAAAAACTGCTTCACTTCTTCTTGCAGATATAATATTTAACAGTAATAAGTATGTACAAGGATTTCCAGAATATGGACCAGAAAGAAAAGGGGCCCCAATTACCGCATATAATAGGATTGATGATAAGAAAATAATGATACATAACAATATATATAATCCAGATATGGTAATTATAGTAGACCCTACACAGATATCTAAAAAAGTATTATATGGATTAAAAGAAGGTGGAATTGTAATTACAAATAGTGCAAAAGAAGATGAAGAAATTAGAAAAGAATTAGAACTTTCAAATGATGTTAAATTATATAATATTAATGCATCAGAAATATCATTTCAAAATTTAGGAGCAGTATATCCAAATATACCAATCCTTACTGCAACTCTTATGGTTTTAAATATTTTTGATGAACAAGAAATTAAAAAATATATGGAAATGGAAATTAATAAAAAATTTGAAACAAAAGCTACAGTAATACCAGGAAATATTGCTTGTATGAATAACACAATAGAAATTATGAAAGAAAAATATATAGGAGGTAATTAATGTTTAGAATAACAAATAATTCAAATTATGAAGATATGCCAATTGGAGGAGATATATTACTTCCAGGAAATAGTAGGGAATACAAAACAGGTAATTGGAGAACTAAAAAACCTGTATGGATAGAGGAAAAATGTATACAATGTGGACTATGTTGGCCAACATGTCCAGATGATGCAATACCACTAGACAAAGATGGAATCCAAAGAAAAGACTTTGATTATGACTATTGCAAAGGATGCGGAGTATGTGCAGAAGTATGCCCATTTGATGCTATAGAAATGAGAAAGGAGATATAATGAAGACAAAACTTAGTGGTAATGAAGCAGTATCAAATGCAATGAGACAGATTAATCCAGATGTTGTAGCGGCATTTCCAATTACACCATCTACAGAAATACCAGAATACTATTCTAAATATGTAGCAGATGGTTTAGTAGATACAGAATTTGTAGCAGTAGAAAGTGAACATAGTGCAATGTCTGCATCAATTGGAGCATCACTTTCAGGGGCAAGAGCAATGACAGCTACTTCTTCTAATGGTCTTGCATATATGTGGGAAATGCTACATATTGCGTCAGGACTAAGAGCACCAATAGTAATGCAACTTGTAACTAGAGCAATATCTGCACCACTTAATATACACAATGATCACTCTGATGCAATGGGTATGAGAGATACAGGGTGGATAATGTTATTTAGTGAAAATAATCAAGAAGCATATGATAATACACTAATTGCAACAAGACTTGCAGAACATGAAGATGTACTATTACCAGTTGCAGTATGCCAAGATGGTTTCATTACATCACATGCAATTCAAAATATTGATATATTAGAAGATGAAGAAGTTAAAAAATTTGTTGGAGAATTCAAACCTAAAAGAACATTATTAGATAAGGAAAACCCAATTACTATGGGAGCAACAGATCTTCAAGACTACCTATTTGAACATAGAAAACAACAAGAAATTGCTATGAAAAAAGCAAAAGAAGTATTAAAAGAACTAGATGAAGAATACTATAAACTAACAGGAAGAAAAATGGAATATATTGAAAAATATATGCTAGATGATGCAGAATATGCAATAGTAGTATTAGGATCAACTGCTGGTACTGCAAAAGTAGTAGTAGACGAAATGAGAAAAGAAGGTAAAAAAGTAGGCTTAATAAAAATTAGGATGTTAAGACCATTTCCAGGATATGAAATAGCAAAAGCACTAGAAAATTTAAAAGCAGTAGCAATATTAGATAAGGTAACAAGCTTTTCAACTGTAGGTGGACCTATGTACACAGAAGTAACATCTGCTATGAAAACAAATAGCTCTAATGTTATTGCAATTAACTATACATATGGTATAGGTGGAAGAGATGTTAAAAAAGAAGAAATAGAAAAAGTATATAATGACCTAATAGAGCTAGAAGGCCAAAAGAAAATACAAATATTTAGAGATTTAGGATTAAGATCAGGAAAGGAAGGTTAGATGTTTAAGTTAAAAGACGTAATGACAGAAAGAAACTCAAGATATACATCAGGCCACAGAATGTGTGCAGGATGTGGAGCACCAGTTGTAATTAGAATGATACTAAGAGCAGTAAAGCCGGAAGATCATGCAGTAATTGCAAATGGAACAGGTTGTGTTGAAGTATCTACTACAATATACCCATATTCTTCTTGGACAGATTCATACCTACATACAGCATTTGCATCAACTGCTGCATCACTTTCTGGAGCAGAAGCTGCATATAATGCACTAAAAAGGAAAAATAAGATAAATGAAGAAAATGGTAAGACAAAGTTCATTGCTTTCGGTGGTGATGGTGGTACATATGATATTGGTATCCAAAGCCTTTCTGCAGCAATGGAAAGAGGACATGATATGACATATGTTTGCTATGATAATGGTGGATATATGAATACAGGAATACAAAGATCATCTGCAACACCAGAGTTTGCAACAACAACTACAACACCTGCAGGTAAGGTAAGTAATGGTAAGATACAAAAAAGAAAAGATTTAACTAAAATTATGTCAGCACATAATTTACCATATATTGCACAAACTGCAGCATACAAGAATATGAAAGATATATACACAAAGGCTGAAAAGGCAATATATACAGAAGGCCCAACTTTTATGAATGTATTTTCGCCATGCCCATTAGGATGGAAATATAATGAAGAAGAATTAATGGAAATTAATGCTCTTGCAGTAGAAACATGCTATTGGCCACTATATGAAATAGTTAATGGAAAATATATTATTTCATACAAACCTAAAAATAAAAAGCCAATAGAAGAATTTTTAAAACCACAAAAAAGATTTAAACATCTATTTAAAGAAGGTAATGAATGGATGATTGAAAAAATGCAAAAAGAAGTAGATAAAAGATGGGAAGAACTACTTAAGTTAGAAGAAATGACAAAAGATATGGAAATTTAATATATGGAAAGTTAAAAAATGAATTTGTACCTCCAAAAATACGGGATAAAATATAATAAAAATTAAAAAATAATAATAGAAAAAAGCACCATACGGTGCTTTTAAATATATTAAATTAAATTAATATATTCTAATTATTTAGTAATCTTGTCAGATAATTTTTGGTTTTTAGCTCCTAAATAAGAACCAGCAGCTGCTGCAATTAATGTAATTATTAATGTTAAAATTATCCAGAATCCAAGACGCATAATTAGTAATATTAGTGTTGCAACTATTGTGTGAACAACTGGTAATATTACACCAAAATCTTCTGATTTTGAATATATATATGAGTCAGCAAATGCTACAGCTGGGAATACTAAAAATCCCATAAAGAATCTAGCTGCACCTTGACTTCCTGCTAATGCTGCAAGTAGTATAAATACTAATGCAGTAATTCCAGCATGAATAAGTATTTTGTTTGTTCTTGTATTTTTTTCCATAAAATCCCCCTATTTTTAAAATATATTAATTAAATTATATATATATATAGCTAAAAAAGCAAACATAATATATGTAGTTGTTATTAAATTAATAAATATTAAAAAATAAAAAAATTGAAAAATTATATACAAATTATACAAAAATTATATATAGAAAAGCCAATTAATTAAATTACTTAATTACTGTAAATTATTATTATTATATTTAAATATATTTAAAAGAATAATAGCATATGTGATATAATATTTAATATAATACACATAAAATATGTGATGGAGGTAATATGAATATACTAACAATAGACACAACAAGTAATAATGCATCAGTTGCATTAAAAGTAGGTGAAAGAATAATAGAAAATGAACAACTAAATATTAGAGATCACTCTGTTAAGATAATGCCTATGATACAAGAAATATTAAAAGAAGGTAAAATAGGAATAAACGATGTTGATGTATTCGGTGTAATTACAGGGCCTGGTTCTTTTACAGGAATTAGAATAGGAATTGCTACAATTAAAGGATTAGCTTTTGATGATGAAAATGTTGGAGTTTATGATATGACAAGCTTAGAAGAACTTGCATATAATGCAAGATCTAAAGTTTTAGAAAATGATTATATATTTTCAATTATTGATGCTAAAAATGATCAAGTATATTTTGGACTATATGTTTTTAAAGATTCTAAAATACAAAAAATCAAAGAAGATGCAAATGACATATATAATATATCAGAAATATTAGAAAAAATTGAAGTTGGATCTAAAATATATATTGTAGGAAATGGATATGAAAAACATAATGAATATCTAAAAGAATTATTTAAAAATCACGAAATTGAAAAGATCGAAGATGAAAACCAGCATGCTAAAAATATAATAGTTAAGATATTAGAAGAAAATAATAATAATAATGAAAGTGGAAATGAAAATAACAATGGAAATATTAAAAAATTTAAAAAAGCAGAAGATATACTACCAAATTACATTAAAAAAGCACAAGCACAAAGAATGTTAGATGAAAAAAACAATAAGAAAAAGTATTAAAAAACAAAAAAATAAAATAATTAAAATAGAAATATAATAGAAATGCTACAAATTATCATATATATACTAAAAAATGCAAAAAAAATTGCAAGTGTATTTTGCAAAATATATAATTTAAATGATAAATTAGATATATTATATTTTTTAATATAACTTATACGTATACAAAAGAAAAATGAGGAAAATATGAAAATTAGAGAATTAAAACCAAATGAATTAAAATTAAACTTTAGTCAGAATAGGGTACATTTTAATGAAGAAGAAAATATACTTGATACAACAGAATTAATATATGGACAAGAAAGAGGAATCAAAGCATTTGAATTCGGTTTAGATATTAACCAAAAAGGATATAATATATATTTTGACGGTCCAACAGGTGTAGGAAAAACAATGTATGTTAAAAGATACCTAACAAGAAGAGCAAAAGAACAAATAGTACCAAGTGATTATTGTTATGTACATAACTTTGTAACACCTGATGAGCCAATTGCAATAGAACTTCCTGCAGGTTGTGGAAAAACTTTCAAAGATGATATGGAAGAATATGTAAAATATGTAAAAACAAATCTTAAATCTACTTTTTCCGACCAAGATTTAGATAAGCAAAGAAAAGAGTTTAAACAAAAATTAGAAAAAGAAAAAAAGAATATCATATTTGAACTAAATAAGGAAACAGAAAAAGAAGGATTTAGTATTTCACAAAGTGCAAATGGTGTATATATGCTTCCTATTAAAAATGGAATAATTCTTCAAAAAGAAGAATATGATAAGTTAGATGAAAAAGAAAAAATAGAATATGAAAAAAAATCACCGCAAATACAAGAAAAAATCTTTGAAGCATTAACTAAAATTAGAGAAGCAGAACTTAAAAATAGTAAGGAATTAGAAAATTGGCAAAAGCAAATAGCGGAATCTGCAATTAATGTTGCAACAGTATACTTAGAAAAAAAATATAAGAAGGTAGAAGAAATAGAAAAATACCTTCAAGAAATTAAAAAAGATATACTTAAAAATTTAGAAGAGTTTTTAAAACCAGAAGATAAAAAAACAAATATACCAAATGCAGTACAAGTTAAAAAGCCATGGGAAAATTATGAAGTTAATGTATTTGTTGACAATTCAAATACAAAAGGTGCACCGGTTATAATGGATTTAGACTATAGTTTTGATAATATATTTGGAAAAATAGAATATGAAAATGTATATGGTGCAATAAAAACAGATTATACAAAAATAAAAGCAGGACTACTTCATAAGGCAAATGGTGGTTATATAGTATTTCAAGCAAAAGAACTACTTTCTACACCTTTTGCATATGAAACACTTAAAAAAGTACTTAAAATAGCAGAAATAGGAATAGAACAAACACCGGAATACAAAAATCCTATGATGTTAGAAAGTATAAAGCCAAAAGCTATAGACTTAAATGTAAAGGTAATAATAATTGGAAGCAGCGAAATATACAATCTTTTAATTGCAAAAGATGTAGACTTTCCTAAACTATTTAAAATAAAAACAGAATTTGATACAGATGCGCCACTTAATGCAGAAAACTTAGAAAAATTATTTAAATTCATTTCAAGTTATACAATACAAGAAGGACTACTAAAACCAGATGATACTGCTGTAGCTAAAATGGTAGAATATGCATCAAAACTTTCAGGTAAGCAAGACAAGCTATCTACTAATTTTGCAGAAATAGGAAGACTATTATTAGAAGCAAGTACATGGGCTAAAAATGATAAGCAAAGTATGGTAACCGAAGAATATGTATATAAGGCAATTGAAGAAAGAAAAAATAGGTCAAAAAAATATGACCAAAAAATGAATGAAATGATTGAAGAAAATGTACTTAGAATAGATACTGAAGGATCAAAAGTAGGAGAGATAAACGGACTTAGCGTGACAAGCTTTTCAGACTCAAGCTTTGGAAAACCAGTTAAGATTACAGCAAATACATATGCAGGAGAAAAAGGTTTTGTAAATATTGAAAGAGAAGTTAAGATGTCAGGACCTAGCCATTCTAAAGGTGTAATGATAATTACAGGATATTTAGGAGAAAAATATGCACAAAACTTTCCACTTGCAGTTACAGGAAGTATAACATTTGAACAACTATATGGAGGAATAGACGGAGATAGTGCTTCATCTACAGAAATATATGCACTAATATCTAGCCTATCAGAAATACCAATTAAGCAAAACTTAGCTGTAACAGGATCAGTAAACCAAAAAGGTGATATACAACCAATAGGTGGAGTAAACGAAAAGATAGAAGGATTCTATGAGGTATGCAAGAGAAAGGGATTAACAGGAGATCAAGGGGTATTAATACCAGAGCAAAATGTTAAAAATTTACATTTAAGCAGAGAAGTAATTGAAGCAGTTAAAAAGAATAAGTTTCATATATATCCAGTATCAAAAATTGATCAGGGTATAGAAATATTAACAGGAGTACCTGCAGGAAAACTTCAAAATGGTAAATATCCAAATGGAACAATTAATTACTTAGTAGAACAAAAGCTTAAAAAATATTATAATATAGCAAATAATAACAAGTAACAAGTAATAAATAATAACAAAAGATAAGATAAGATAAGAGGGATAAAAATGAGATACTATATTGTTGATAATGAAAAATTAATTATACAACAAATGTTAGATGATGAGTTTAGAAACAAAGTAAACTTTGTAATAGACGATGTAAGAAATAATATATTGGATACAAAGGAAATGGATAAATACAAAGTTGGATTTAGAGAATTAGAAGAAATAACAAATGCCATAGAGCATACTTATTCAGCATGTAAAAAACAGGTATTAAATACTAAAGCAGAAATTAAAGAAGCTAAAAAGTTCTATGGTGATAAGATAGAATTAGATGCACTAGACAAAAAAGAAACAATATATGTACCAATCTCTCTTTCTAAACTAAATAATATAGCAAATAAGAAAAAATTAAATGTATTTTTAGAAGGAACAATTGGAAAGTTTATAGCAGAAACTAAAATATATGACGATATATCTGATGTGGTAATACTAAAGCTAAAAGATGTATCACAACCATATTTTGTAGCAACAGATGAATATTCAGACATACTTGCAAGATTAATTACACCTTCATTTAAGATAATATTACAACAAAGTGATTTAAATAGAATAAACAAATTAATGATTGCAAATGTTGAAGCGAGAAAAAATGATAATAGAGTAGAAAAAATAAGACCGATTATTGAAGGAACTATCAAAAAAACAGATGTATTAAAATATGATGAAGACTTAGAATATATTAAAGATGATAATGCTAAAGAAAAAGAAGAAGTTGAAAGTGCAAATGTAGATAATGATGAAGAAAATAATAATGAAAAAGAATTAGATAATACATCTAATGAATTTAAAAATAATATACAACAAGAATTAGATAGAAGATATAATGAAATATTGAAATCTAAAAATAATGAAGATAATGCTAAAGAAGAAAAAGAATCAGATAAAGAAAAAGTAGAAAATAAAAGTATAGATATTGATGATTCTAAAGAAGTAGTAGTTGAAGAATTAGATCAAGATAATGTAGAAAAAATATTATTATTTGATGAAGGAACAAAGCAATATAATAATTTTAAAGAAGTAATTGAACTTGAAAAAATAATACAAGAATTATATATGGAATTAGATCATTATCTTAAAAGCAAAGAAGAGTTTGAAGATGAAATAATTAAAACAAAAGAAGAAATAACTGCAAAAGAAGAAGAAAAAGAAAAAATAATAATAGAAATAGAAAAATACAAAAGAAAATATATAACATACCTAGAAAAGAGGTTTAAGATTATAGATCAAAAAATAAGCAAACAAACAGTAGAAGAAATAGAAGAAGTAAATGATTTAGAAATAATTAAATATATGGATGTTGAAAAAGCATTAAGACAAAACTTAAATAGGATTAGTAAGATAATAGACGATGTAGATAGCCTAATTAGAAAGCAACAAAAATTTGCAAAAATAGGAGCTGAAACATTTGTTAAATATTCAGCAATAGTAGATGCATTTAAGATAAAAGAAGAATCTGTAAAACTTAAAAAAGAAATTAAGAAAATGTATGATGATTTTGAAAAATTCTATTTTAATAAAGTAAATAAGAAGGTAACTGACGAAAAGTAT
>CAUPPN010000030.1:0-9810 GCA_963513115.1 uncultured Eubacteriales bacterium
AATTTTAGTTATTTCTTCTTTTGTTTTATCTATTTCTTCTTGTTTAGCCTTTTTTTCTTCATCTTTTGCATTTTTTTGTTCAACTAATGCGTTTTTTTCTTCTTCTAATTTTGTTTTTTCTGTAGCAAGTTTTTCTACTTCTTTATCAATTGATTTTTCCATATTTGCTAATTTTTCATCTATTGCTTTTATTGTATTGTTCTTTTCTTCAATCTTAGAAGTATTTGCATCTATTTCTTTTTGCTTATTTAAAACTTTTTCTTTAGCTTCTTTACTTCCATTATTAATTTGATCTTCAATTTCTGCTATATAATTATTTACTCTTTTTAAATATTCTGCTGGAATATATGCTTTATCTCCTGTATTTAAACCTGATCTATATACTTGACAATAGTCAAATCTATATCTAAAGTTTGGATTAGTGTTATATCCCATTCCGGCAAATTTAAATACGCTATTCATATGATTTCTATAATGTCCTGCACCTGGGTGATCTTTATTTTGTTCATATAATGGCTTTTCTCCGTCATACCATCCTTCATATGGATTTTCAGAACCCCAAGCCAAGTTCTCTCCAATATATCCTGCAACAAACTTACCGTTATTATTTGAATGGCCTTTTTCATGATTTCTTGAATAATTTGCATTAACCTGTGCAAGTGCCATTAATTGGTCTGTTAATCTAAGAGCATACATTCCTCCTGGGAAATTATTATCACCTCTTGTTCTATATGGATTTCCAAGAGCAACAGTTTCTACTGCTTTTTTAAAGTTTGCAAGTGATGTAGCATCATTATCTTTACCAATTTCTGTATATTCTATTATTTTCTTAGTATCGTTAGGTGCTATATAATCTGATTGAAATTCTTTTAATGCATCAGTTGCATTCATTTTTTCAAAGAATCCTATACTACCTTTAGCTTTTTGATTTTTAGCTTCTTCTTTGCTTGCTTCTAACTCTTTTTTAAGTGGTTCTAATTCCACTTTTAATCTGTTAGTATCTTCTTCTAATTTTTGTATTTCTTTTTTAACTTGTTCTTTTTCTTCTTTTAACTTATTATATTCTTCTAATTTTTCTATTTCTCTTTTTGCTAAGTTTTTATTTTTAATTTCTTCTTCTTTTTTTGTTATTTGATCTTCTTTTTCAGATATTTCTGTCTCAAGTTTTATTATTTCATCATCTATTGCTTTTTCTTCTGCTTCTTTTGTTTTTAATTCTTGCTCTAATTCTGATTTTTTCTTAAGATCTTCTTCTTTTTCTGTTTTTTCTTTTTCTAGTTTTGTTTTTTCATTTTTCTTGTTTTTAATATCTTCTTCTAGTGTTTTAAGTTCTTCTTCTTTAGCTTTCTTTGTGTTTTCTAGTTCTCCTATTTTAGATTTAGCGTCTGTATATTCTTTGTTACTATTTAAATCTTTAAGTAATGCATCATAATCTGCTTGCTCTTTTGTTTGTTTTTCTTTTAATTCTGTTATTTCCTTATCTAAGCCTTCAATTTCATCTTTTAATGTATTAGATTTAGTTTCCTTTTCATTTAATTCAGTATTTTCTTTTTTGATCTTTTCATCTAATCCTTTAATTTCAGAATCAAGTGTTTCCTTTTCAGATTTTAGTTCTTCTAATTTAGTTTCTGTATCTTTAATAGTAGTTTGAAGTTCTTGTATTCTTCCTAAATCTTTATTTTCTTCTTTAATTTTTTCTACTTCTGCTTGTCTTTTAGTTACTTCTTCTTTTGATTTTTTAACTTCTTCTTCTTTTTTAGTTATTTTCTCATTTAAGTTTTCAACTTCTTTTTTCTTTTCATTTAGTTGATTATTTAAAGAATTTGTTTTTTCTTCTGTTTGCTTTAATAATTCTTCAGGAAGTTTTTCTTTTTCTGCTTCTAAAGTCTTAATTTCTTCTTCTAACTGTTTGATTTCTTTCTCTAAAGTAGCTTTCTTTTCTTCTAAATTATTATAGTTTTCTTTTTCTTTATCTAATTCTTCTTTTGCAGTTTCTAATTTTTCTTTAGCTATATCATATCTAACTTTAATATCTTCTTTTGTTTCTTCTGCAAATCTTAAATTTCCTAAAAATGCAAAAGACATAGTTAAAATTATTAACATAGCTATAATCCTACTAATACTACTATATTTTGTATTAGCTGTTTTTATTTTTTCTACTTTCATATTTTAATATATCCTCCTACTTTATATATATATTAAATAAAAAAATATAACAACTATATTTACATTTTTTTGCATCTTTAATACCATTTTCTATAGTTGTTATATCTTCTTTAATTAATAAATTCTATTATATTATATTATATTATATTATATTTTATTCTATTCTATTATTCTATTATTTTATATTTACTTTTGCTTTTACTTTTTTATGTTCCTGTTATTTTTTTCTTTGTGTTTGTCTTTTCCTCATACAATATTAAGTTCTTCTATATATCTTGTATATGTTTTTTGACTTTGAAATTTCTTATATCCTGATATTAGTTTTATTCCATATTTATTTTTTAATCTTTTTATATAATACTTACGAAGTTTTTCTTCTTTTTGTGTCTGAAACATTTCTTTATCTAATTTAGCTATTTCGTTAAAACATATTTGTTTGTCTTTTTCATCATCAGTTTTAGCTTTTTTGTATGTATCCCAAAATTCTTTATTTGCTTTCTTTTCTTCTTTATTATTCCAATATATTTTTGTAGACAATATATTTTCATTATAGTCTTCTATAATTAATCTTATCATTCCAAAGATTCTGTCTTCCTTTTTAGTGCCTTCTTTTCTTAAAAGTAGTATTCTTGTATCTTTTAATAATTTTTCATAGCATTGTTCAATTGTAGGAAGTGGTAAGCTATGTGTAAAAAGTGTTCTGCTTAGTTTTATTAAAAGTATTTTCTTTTCTAAGTTTTCTCTTTCATTTAATTTTCCAATATATGACTTATATGCATCATATGGAAGTAATATACTTGTATATTGATTTGTTTTACTATACTTAATTTCAAGTGGCAAAATCTCTGTAACATACTTATCTAAAACTCTAAATATTTCTAAATATACATTATTTTTTACAACAATATTTTTAGATGTATTATCTACTAATCTTCCTGAGTAATTTTTAAACAAACTTCTATATACATTAGTTGCCTTATGTGTATATATTTCTTCAAATGTAGGATTTATTTTACCATTATTTTTATTTTTTTGTATATTATAATCTAAAGTAAGCAAAAATAATTGTTTTTTATACTTATATTCATCATATTGCTCATCCTTATATGTAGATATCCTATAATATTCTGTAAGAGACTTTTTTTCTATATCATTTGCCTTGTTATTTTTAGCCTTTTCATATATAGTATCCATCATATATTTATCTATTGCTTCTAAATATTCACTATATGCTCTTTTTTGATTTTCTTCTGCATCTTGTCTTTTATTAATATCATTACTATTTTTTGCTTTATCATAGTTTATTTCAGCTTTTATATACTTATTTCTTTTGCTATTTAATTTAAAATTATTAAATCCTATCTTTGTAGGTAAAAGCATATTACGTATGCTACTTTGTAATCTATTAAAAAAATTTGCATTAGAGCTAACTAGTTTTAGGTCTCTTTTTTCCATTTCCACCCCCAAGATATATTTATTATTATATATACTTTCAGATTAACCTATAGCAATTAATATGTCAAAGAATATAGTATATATTACAGGTTTTGTTATATATTTTTTTTATCATTTCTAAGTGCCTTTGCATTTTCTATTGAAGTCTTTTTAGTATTACCGCTTGCAATCCTTGAAACTTCTTCTATTACCTCTTGTTCATTTAATTTTTTAATATATGTTTTTGTCTTTCCTTCTTCTTCCTTTTTATATATATAATAATTACTATCACCTAATGCCGCTATTGTAGGTAGATGTGTTACACATAGTACTTGATGTTTTTTACCTATTTCTTGCATTTTGTCACCAACTTTTTTTCCTACAACTCCACTAATTCCTGTATCTATTTCATCAAATACCATTATTGGAGTATTATCAACATCTGCAAGTACTTTCTTAATTGCAAGCATTATCCTACTCATTTCTCCACCTGATGCTATATCTGAAAGCTTTTTAGCATCATCTCCTAAATTTGTTCTAATCATATATTCTATTTCATCTATACCATATTTAGTTATTACATCTGTTTTTTCAACATCTATTTTAAATTTTGCAGATTTCATTTCCAAACTTTTAAGTTCTTCATTAATTAACTTAGATATTTCTTTTGCCTTTTTTTCTCTTAATACATATAATTTTTTACCTATTTCTACTAATTCTCTTCTTTTCATTCTTATTGCTGTTTCGTTTTTTTCAATTTGTTCATCTAAATTTTCTATCTTATCTAATTGCTTTTTACATTCATTTAAATATTTTAATATATCTTCTACGGTATTGCCATATTTCTTTTTAAGCATACTATATGTATCTAACCTATTTTCTATTTTTATTAACTCTTCTTCACTATATTCTGCAAGTCTTGCAGATTCTTTATCAATATCGATACTCACTTCTTCTAATTCATAGTATGAGTTTTCTATTATTTTTTCTAACTCTTTTAAGTCTTCCTTATATCTACTTAATTCTTTTATATTATATAGACTATTAGATAGTGATGGTACAACATTACTCATATTGTATTTTAATTCATTATAGCTTTTAGTAATTTTTTCAAAGTTTTTAAGTTCTTCATATTTTTCATTTAATTCTTTTTCTTCAACTTCTGATATTTCTGATACTTCAATTTCATTTATCTGAAATTTCAAAAAGCTTTCTTCCTTATTTCCAACTTTATTTAAATTAAGTAGTCTTTCATTTTCATTTTCTAAACTTATGAAATCCGCATATTCTCTATTATAGTATGACACTAAATTTCTATCTTCTTCTTCCTGATTATATCTATCTAAAAGATTTCTCTGTGCTTCTTTTTCTAAAATATATTCATTTTCTTTTTGTCCATGAATATCTATTACATCAATCATATAATTTCTTAAATCTTTTATTGTTATTAAAGAAGAATCTAATTTACATATATTTTTACCATTTTCATTTAATTTCCTATATATTACATGATCTACGCCATCTATTGTAATAGACGCTTCTACTAATCCATAATCTTTACCATGTGAAATTTTTCCTTTAGGGAACTTACCTCCAGATAGTATTGAAAGCGAGTCAATAATTAATGTCTTTCCAGCTCCTGTTTCTCCTGTTAATATATTAAATCCTTTTTCAAATTCTACTGTTAAATCTTCAATTATCCCTATATTTTCTATGTGTAAGTAATTTATCATATCTTCCTATCCTTATATATTTTTATATATTTTCTACATTCAAATTATATCATATTAGAATAATAATTAATTGTTTTAGTTAAATTATTTTAAAAATATTATTTATGATATAATTATTATATATTAAAATTAAAATAATATAAGGAGTTATTTTGTTTACTATAGATAAAAAAACATTAAAAAACAATGAATATAATATAAATACAAATAGAATTATATTACATGTTGATGTAAATAATGCCTTTTTATCATGGACAGCAGATTATCTTCTAAAAAATGGATTTAAAAAAGATATTAGAAAAGTCCCTTCTATAATATCTAGATATAATGATTATAGAAGTGGTATTGTACTTGCTAAAAGTGATATAGCTAAAAAATATAATATTAGAACAGGAGAGCCTGTAATTAACGCATATAAAAAGTGTAATAACTTAGAAATTTATCTTTCAGATTATAATTTGTATAAAAGAAAGTCTAAAGAAATTAAAAAATTATTATATTCATACACTCCTATAATTGAACAATATAGTATTGATGAATGGTTTTTAGATATTACAAATTGCTTAATGGGTAAAAATCCATTAGAAATCGCATATAATATTAGAAATGAAATATATGAAAAAATAGGTGTTACTGTAAATATTGGTGTTGCAAATTCTAAAATACTTGCAAAAACTGCATCTGATTTTGAAAAGCCTTTTAAGGTTCATACACTTTTCAAAGAAGAAATACCTAAAAAGCTTTGGCCTCTTGATGTTTCAAAACTATTTTTAGTTGGGAAAAAAACAGAGATTTATTTAAATAATATGGGTATAAAAACAGTGTATGATCTTGCACATTCAGATAAAAAAAGAATAAGAAAAAAACTTGGAAAAAATGGAGCATTACTAGTAGAATATGCAAATGGTATAGATAATTCTTTGGTCATAACAGATGATAAACTAGATAAAAGAAAAAGTATTAGTAAATCTCAAACTTTTAAAGAAGAAACTATTCATAAAGAATTAATATTATCACGTCTTATAGATTTTGCAGATGAGGTATCATATATTTTAAGAAAAGAAAATTTGAAAGCATCTAAAATATCGATATATATAAAATACTACGATTTTAGGGTGATTAAATCTAATATGAATATTCCTTACACGAATTCTTCTAATGAAATTATTAAATATGCAAGAGAACTGTTTGAAAATAATTATGTTGAAAGATTAACTCGTTCTGTGGGTATTGCACTTAGTAATTTAAATAGTGATAATTTTATTCAAAATGATATATTTACTATTTCTGAAAACAACATTTTAAAAGAAAATATAAATAATTATGATGATAATTGTAAAAATAATAATCTGAAAAATAGTAATCTCAAAAATAATAAAAACAAAGAAGAAATATTAGATAAACTAAAAAAAGATTATAATATTAATAGAGCTACTCATTATATAAATACAAAACATGTTAAAGCAATTATCAAAAGATACAAAGATATTAGTTTTGATGGTGATAGCAAGATAAAATAAAAAAGAGCATCAGCTCTTTTTTATTAATATATTATTATACTATTATTTTAATATTATATTATTATTTTTTTATTTAACTCTTTCTACGTATTCACCTGTTCTTGTATCTATTTTTAATTTATCACCAATTTCTACAAATAGTGGTACAGATATTTCTAATCCATTTTCAAGCTTTGCTGGTTTTCCAGAAGTAGTTGAAGTGTTTCCTGCAAATCCTGGTTCTGTATATTCAACTTCTAATTCTACAAATGTTGGTGGTTCTACTGAAATTACTTTTCCTTCAAAAGTAGATAAAGTAACTTCCATATTTTCTTTAATATAATCTAATGCTGTTCCAAAATCTTCTTTTGTTATTGGCATTTGTTCATATGTTGTAGTATCCATTAAATAGTACATATCACCATCATTATATAGGTATTGCATTGTTCTTTTTTCAATTTCTATTGTTTCAAATTTTTCATTTGGATTGAATGTTTTTTCTACAGTTGCACCTGTTACTATATTTCTTATTTTTGTTCTAACAAATGCTGGACCTTTACCAGGCTTTACATGTAAGAATTCCATTACCTTATATATATTATTATCATATTTAAATGATGTTCCATTTCTTAATGAACCTGCTGATATTACTGCCATAAGTTCTCCCTTCTTTTTTCTTTCTTCTTTTAACTACTATATTTTATTACATTTTACCTTAAAATGCAAATAAAAAGACTAATTAAAACATTTGTTTTTTTATTAGCCTTTTTATTTTTTAAAACTATTCATCATAGCTTTCTTCTTCGCCAGTTGTATTTTGTTTTACTCTATCTCTTCTTTTTCTTTTAGTGATAAATCCTGAAATAATAGATATTCCTGTAAGAATAGCTACTATAAGCTTTATCATAACTTCAAATGAATTACTAATTGATGCTACATATACTAGTGTAGGGATTAAAAAATTAGTATAAATAATTGCGTTAGCAACTATTGTAACTACTGCAATTAATATCATTGGCACTGTACGCATCCAAAGTATTGTTTTTATACTTACAATATATAATAATGCAAATGTTAAAAATATTATTGCTATTATTATTAGAGCATTAGTATCAATATCTTCTGTCCTTACAGCAAGTTTCAATAATATAATTGATAAAAAATCAATTATCATCATTGATGTAATAATTGAAAATTCTGCATTACTTTTAATGCCTTTTTCATGTTTGCTGAATTCCTTAAAGTTTAGTATCAAACATCCTGCCAATGTTATAAACAATATAACAACTAAAAATTTGTGATTAATCATAATAGCCTCCTAATTTGTTTTATACTCATTACCTGATTAATTCTTTTACCTTGAATCATTAAAATTATTTAATAGATTCTTAATACAACTGCTTCTATACTAATGTATATATAATAATTATACACTACTTTACATAAAAAGTAAAGTTTGGTAGATATATTAGTTCATAACATACTCATATATATCAACATTTAACACTAAAAATTCACCGTCTATTTTTCTAACTATTCTAACCTTTTCTTTTTTTGCAGGTATCATATCTAGCCTTTTCATATCTAGAAGTAATTGTGATGATATATCCATTCCAAGTGGTAATGTATTATTTGTATTATTATAGAAAAATATATTTGTATAAAATAATGCATTTGTTTTTTCATTTAAATTAAGTACAAATAGTTTATAATTTTTATCTTCACCTTTTAAGTTAAACACTTCATTTTCAAGGTCTAAATTATATATATCATATTGCTTTTGTTTTAAATCTCCACTCCATGGTGAAATCTTATATACTTTCATACATGTATCTGTTGTTATTTTTCCTATTGCATTTGAAATATTTTTTTCTGCTTCTTTTAATTTTAATATATAGTCATCATATGATAATTCTTTAATATACTTTAATACCTTAAATTTATCTCTATCTGTTTCTCTAAACGCCCTATCTTTCATATATCTTACATTTTCAGTATTTGTTTCACCAAATATATCAAATGTTTCATTATCATCTAACTTTTTTTCAAATTCATTATCTAGATCCTTTAAACTATTTAATAATAGATCTTTTGCTAAATCTGTTTGTTCTTCTTTTTCTTTTATTATATTAATTTCTTTAAGCATTCCTTCTGTTGTTAAAAACACACTTGCTATTTCATCTTTTGAAAGTAATTCTCTTTGTTTTTTATCAATATTCATTCCAAAACTTAAAAAGTCTATATCCAAATCAAATGTTCCGCTTAAGTGTTTTATATTTTTACCTGTTTTATTTTCTTTTTCATCTTCTTTTTTTACCTCTTCTTTTTCTCTTTCATATTCAGGAAGTCTTCTTAAATTGTCTTTATTTGTATATTTCATAAAAGTAATTATATTATGCTTATTAGATATGATATCTTTTAAATATTCTTTTGCATTTTCTATATTTTTATCAATATTTTTATTTGCAAGTTTTAATGCATTAATATCTTTTATATTATCAGAATATTTTTTAGTAACATTCTTATATTCATTATATATTGTCACATATTCTTCAATTGTACAAAATCCACCTTTTAATGTGTATTTTTCTTTTAGCTCTTTTATTTTTTCATTTTTATTTTCTTCTTCTTTATTCTCTTTTTCTTGATTTTCTTTCCTACTATTATTATTACTTAATTCCTCTATTGGATTTTTTTTAAAAAAATATCTTATCTTACCCAAAAATGATCTTGTAGTTGTATTAAAAAGTATTACTTCATTTTGTATATTTTCTAGATTTTCTTCCTTTTCTTCTTTTTCTTTTTTTAGTTTTTCTATTTTTTCTTCTTTTTTATAATTTTCTTTTGAATATTTTAGTAAGTCTGCAAATATTTTTTCATACTCTACTGATAATATATTTGCTATATCTTCAAATTCTATTACTATATTATCTCTTTTAAACTTAAGACTGCCATTATTTGTTATATATGGTTTAAAT
>CAUPPN010000031.1:0-9509 GCA_963513115.1 uncultured Eubacteriales bacterium
CCTAAGGATAAAGCTAAAAATCTATATAATGATTTAATAGAATATGTTGAAAATTTTGAAAATATTAAAAATGAATCACACAATTCGATAATGCTTACAGGAAAAACAGGAGTTGGAAAAACCCATTTGTCTGAATCTGTAGGAAACGCTTTAATAAAAAATGGTTATACAGTACTTTATCAAACAGCCAATAATATTTTTAGTAAATTAGTAGAATATAAATTTGGCGATATAAAAAGATATAATGACTATATTGATAATATTATAAATGTTGATTTACTAATTATAGATGACTTGGGAACAGAATCAGTAAATGGACCAAGAATAGAAGAAATGTTTACAATAATAAATGAAAGAATGATAAGGAATAATCCAATAATAATATCAACTAATCTATCAATACAAGATATAATTAATACATATGGTGATAGAATACTTTCAAGAATAGCAGGAAATTCTAGAATGTATAAAATTGATGGAGAAGATATAAGAGTAAAAAATGCAAAACAGAGAAAAATACAATAAGCAAAAATACTACATGGAACAAGCAATTTTGGAGGCAAAAAAAGCATATAAAAAAGATGAAGTTCCAGTTGGTGCAATAATAGTCAAAGATGGAAAGATCCTTGCTTGTAAACATAATACTGTTGAGGAAAATCAAAATGCTATGCATCATGCAGAAATATTAGCTATAAATGAAGCTTCGAAAAAAATAAAAAGTTGGAGATTAAATGATGCAACAATGTATGTTACACTTATGCCTTGCAAAATGTGTATTGGTGCAATAGAAAATAGTAGGATTTCGGAAGTTATATATTTATGTGAGAAGCCAGATAATTTAAATTATTCAAATAAGTATATTAATAAAAAGGATATATTTAAAAAATATATTAATAACAATCAAGAAAATGAAATATATAGTGAATATATAGAAATGTTAAAAGAATTTTTTAAGGAAATAAGAAATGGAAAAAAATAGTAATAGATTAAATATAATATCAATAGTAATTGTAAGTATAATAATAATAACTGCAATTGTAATTGTCATGATTCAAAAGAATAAATATAATTCGATAGACAAAATATCAAATTATGTAAATTTAGATAGTAGTGCTATTATGTATACTGCAAAAGGTGAAAGACGAGCAGAATCTGAGAAGGATTTTATTAAAATATCACAAATAAGTGATGTGCTAATAAATGTAGAAGATATGAAAGATGAAAAATCAAAAGAAAAGAATATTAAAAAGGTTAAAATTAATAATATACAAGTAACTAAACAACCTAAAAAAGGTGAAATATCTGTTATATCACCATCAGATAATATAAATAAGCTTTATACTATTGCAGGTGAAAATCAAATAGGCAAAGAACTTACATATATTCCTGATAATTCAGGTAATGCTAAAATATTATTTAGAATAGTAAATAGAGATATTGAAGAAAAAGAAGTACAAAAAGATGCTGTGATAGAAAACAATATTAATTTATTAAAAGATAATAATGTAAATATAGAAGATATAAGTTTTATATTAGAATATGATTTTAGTATTGTATTAAATAATAATAAAACTTATAAGAAACATGTGATATTAAGCATACCAAACAAAGACAATATGAATATAGATAATAATAAAGAAAAATTATATAATTCTGAAGATAAAAAAATAATAGAAAATAAAATAAAATGAAATAACAGATAAAGTTATAGAAAATAGATATTATGCTTGAAAAATTTGAGAAAATAATATATAAATATATATATAATATACTTCCTTTTCAATGAGGGCATATTCAATAAAGAGCTATGAATCTCGTCAGGTTCGGAAGAAAGCAGCGATAAATAGTGCCTTTATGTGAATTGTGCTCTCCTTGAAGAGGAAGTTTTTACATGAGGTGGAATAATATGTATCAATCATTATACAGGAGATATAGGCCAAGAACATTTGAAGATGTAGTAGGACAAGATGGTATAGTAGAAGTTTTAAAAAATCAAATAAAAAATAATAATGTTGGACATGCATATCTTTTTACAGGCATTAGAGGAACAGGTAAAACAAGTATTGCAAAAATACTTGCGCAAGCTATTAACTGTGAAAATAGAGATGGAGCAAGTCCGTGTAATAAGTGTAAATCATGTTTAAGCATACTTTCTGGAAATAATCCAGATGTTACTGAAATTGATGCTGCTTCAAATAATGGTGTAGATGATATTAGACTAATTAAAGATGAAATAAGCTTTCTGCCTACAACATCAAAATATAGGATATATATAATAGACGAGGTTCATATGTTAAGCACTGGAGCATCAAATGCATTACTTAAAACATTAGAGGAACCACCAGCACATGTTAAATTTATACTAGCAACAACAGAACCACAAAAATTGCCTGCAACTGTACTTTCAAGATGTCAAAGATTTGAATTTACCAGAATAGATAAAGAGATAATATATAATAGATTAAAAAAGATATCTTCTGAAAATAATATAGATATAACAGATGACGCATTAAAGTTAGTATCAATTCTAGCCAAAGGCTCAATGAGAGATGGTATATCAATACTAGAGAGCATAAGCAATTCAAGCGAAAAAATAGATGCAAATAAAGTAAGGAATATAGTGGGACTCCCTAATACAAAAGAAATGACAAAGATTTTTGAAAATATGATTAAAGGAAACACAAAAGAAACTTTGTATTTAGTTAATAATGTATTTAAAGATGGGAAAGAGCCACAAAATTTTATGACTGAATTGTTAAGAGTTATAAATGCATGTTATTTAAATGATGAAAATATATTAATTGAATTTTCATTAGAAGACAAAGAAAAGTTATCAAAATATACTAAATTAGATAAAATAGAATTATATAAAATTATAAAAAATATGATTGAAATTATACAAGAAATGAAATATATAGAAGATCAAAAGATACTTATTATTTCTAGTATGATAAATATATGTGAAAGAATAAAGTTAATAAATATTTGATAAAATCACTTAAAGAAACAGGATTAAACATAGAAATTAATGAAGAACTAAAAAGACAATATAATGATACACCTGAAAAAGAAATACAAGCCAAAGAAGAAAAAAATGAAAACAGTAAAAAACATGAAATAATAAGTGAAACACTTAACAAATTAGATAATAAAAAAGAAGATAAAATTAATATTTCAGAAAAAAATGTAAATAAATTTAACAATAATAAACAAGAAGAAAAAGAAGAAGAGAAAAAAGAAAAAGAACAAGAGAAAAATCAACTACAAGCGAAAGAAAAAGAAGAAAAAAATCAAGAAGAAAATAAAATCCGAAAAATAAAAAAAGTTGACACATTGGAATTTAGAAAGCAATTGCTTAATATGGGAAACACACCAATTTTTGTAGCATTAAATAGTGCAGAAATTATTATAGATGGTGATAAATTAGTAGTAGATTTAAGCAATGAAAGTAATAGAAATAATTTGAAAATATTAAATAATAATAAAGCATTGGAAGATATATCAAAAGTAGGAAAAATATTGTATGGTAAAGAGTACAAGGTTGAATATACTTTTGAAAAGTTATAATATATAATGAAATAGTAATAAGAAGAATGTTTAAATAGGAGAAGATATGGGAAGAAAAGGATTTCCAGGTGGAATGGGAATGGGAATGAATATAGGAAAACTTATGAAAGAAGCACAAAAAATTCAAACTGATATGAAAAAATCACAAGAAGAAATTGCAAATAAAAGTTTTGAAGCAACTGCAGGAGGAAGTGCAGTAAAAGTTAAAATGAGTGGTAAAAGGGTATTAGAAAATATAGAAATATCTGAAGAATTAATAGAATCAAAAGATAAAGAAATGATAGAAGATTTAATTACACTTTGCATAAATGATGCGTTAAATCAAATAGCAAAAGAAGAATCAGAAATGACTTCTGGATTAAATATACCAGGATTGGGATTATAATGGAATATTCAACATCAATACAAGATTTGATAGATAATCTAGCTAAATTACCAGGTATTGGAGGAAAGACTGCAGAAAGATTAGCATTTCATATTATAAAAGAAAATAATAAAGAGGTGCAACAACTTCTGCTATAGTTAGTGCAAAGAAAAATTTAAAAAAATGCACAAAATGTTTTAATATTTCTGATGATGAAATATGTCCAATATGTAGTAATAAAGAAAGAAATCACAAATTAATATGTGTTGTAGAAGATGTAAAAGATATCATTTCTATGGAAAAAACAGGTGAGTATAAGGGAGTATATCATGTTTTAGAAGGTGTACTTTCACCAATGAATGGCGTTTCACCAGAAGATTTAAGAATCAAAGAGTTAATAATAAGAGTTACAGAAGAGAAAGTAGAAGAAGTAATAATTGCTACAAATCCAAAAGTAGAAGGAGAAACTACAGCAAGTTACATTGCTAAAATATTAAAACCATACAAAGTAAAAGTTACAAGAATAGCACATGGAATTCCAATAGGTGGAGATTTAGAATTTGTAGATGAGGTTACTTTAGCTAAAGCTATAGAAGGAAGAAGAGAAATGGAGTAAAAGTTAATGAAAGAACAATTATTGACTATACATTTAAACGATAATAAAACTATTGGTGTTTTTGTACCTGATGATAGGAGTGTATCATCTTTAATTATTGAAATGATAGATAGAAAAGATGAAATAAATAATATTTCATTGGATTTGTTAAAAGGATTAAATATTAAAAATAATATAGAAATAGAAGAAGATAAAAAAGAAAAAAAGAAATTAGCTGCTAGTATACCAAACGAAAGTGAAGCAAAATATGTTTCAAAAGAACAAGAAAATAATAATAGTGTTTTAGATAGTATAAAACAATTCAGAAAAGAATTATCTAATATAAATAAACAAAGTGAATTAGAAGAAATCAGTGAAAACAAAGAAAATAAAGAAGAACATGCAGAAAATGACAACAGCTTGGAAAAACCAGGAAATATAAATGAACATAATATAATATATTTAAAACTTTTTAATAAACCATTTTCAAATGAAGAACAAGATTTAATACTTAAAACTTTGGATGCAAAAATTAATGCAAAGATATTATTTGAAAAAACAAAAGAAAAACTTGGATTAGATAAAATAGAGAAAATATATGAAAAAGCTATTGATGTTTCAAAAACAAAATTTATAAAAGGGTCATTAAGATCAGGTATCAGAGAAGAGTTTAAAGGAAGCGTAGTACTTTTAGGAGACTTAAATAGTGGAGCTGAAATAATAGCTGAAGATAATGTAGTTATATTAGGAGAATTAAGAGGGCTTGCGCATGCAGGAGCTAATGGAAATATTAAAGCTTTTGTTGCAGCAAATAGTACACAGAAAACACAAATAAGAATTGGAAAAGAGGTTCAAGAAGTAGAAAAATATGATAAATTTCCAATATTCTTTATAGAAGATGATAAAATTACGGTTGATTATAAATCTAATAATACAATAGAATTACAAATTGAAGATAAGAAAAAAAGTAAATGGAGATTTTAAAAAAAGTAGCAAGAGCTACTTTTTATTTTATTGTGTATATTATTATGTATCTTAATATAGTTAAATTATATAAGGTCATTTAAAACAATATCAATTATTTCATTTGAAGCATATGGTTTACCTATTTTTTTTGAATTAATTTTCATATTTTTAATATAGTTAGGATCATTTTTTATTTTATTTGTTATTTCATGAATATTTTCTTTTGTAATATGAACACCGGCATTATTACTTACTATATATTTAGTGTTAGCCTCTTCTTGACCAGGTAGTGGATTTATTATAAGAAGAGCAACCCCCTTAGCTATCGCCTCAGATGTAGTTAAACCTCCGGGCTTTGAAACTATGAAATCAGAGATATCCATTAATTCATTAACATTATTAGCAAATTTAATTAAAGTTATATTATTAAAATTATTTTCTTCTATATATTTTTTGTAATTATTATATAATTCTTCATTTTTCCCAGTTATAACAATAAAATGATAATCAGATAGAGAAGTAGATAAAGTACTTAATGTATCTATTAATGAAGAATTAGAAAGTCCTAAAGCTCCACCAGCAAAAAAAATAGTAGATTTCTTATTATCTGGAATATTTAGTTCTTTTCTTAATTCACTTTTTTTAATATCAGAAATACTAGTTTTAAATACTTCTTTAATAGGAATACCTGTTACATGAACCCTATTTTTATCCATAATATCATTTTCTATAATAGTATTTTTCATTTGTTCTGTTGCTACAAACAAGTGATTTAGATAATCAGGGAATCCAAACCAAAAACCATGTACCTCATAATCAGTAATTATTGTAGAAACTGGTATATCATTTGAAATACGCCCTGATTTTTTTGCATAAGTTGCCATAACTGTAGCAAATGGATGGGTACAAATTATATGACTGGGCTTAAATTCATCAAAGAGATTAATTATTAGAGGTGAAAGCATTTTAACTGCAAATTTGCTTAAATCAAGCATATAACCACTATTTGTATCATAATACATTCTTTTAGAGATACCATGAAATTTTCTAGAAGCTAAATTATAAAATTCTATTGAAAATTTATTAATATCATGACTGACATATTCTAAAGCATCAACAATTTTTACATTATATTCACCCCTAGATTGTATTTCTTGTAATAAGGAATTAGCAGCAGAATTATGCCCACCACCAAACGAACCTGATAAAATTAAAATGTTTTTCAAAATAACCTCCAAAATGTATATAGTATTTTTTAATATTACTTTTAATTAAGTATAATTATATATGAAAAAAAGGGAAAAAGAAATAGTAGGTAGAAATAGAATATAAATAATAAATAATATATAATATTGAAGAAATTAAATGGAATTAATATAATACATATAATAAAATAAAAAAATATAGTTTGAAGTAGCAAAAAATTCCGGACTAAAATAAGGGGAAATTATGAAAATAAAAATAAATGATGTTATTGATAAAATAAATGGAAAGATTGTGAAAGGTACAGGAGAAGATTATTTTTCAAGACTAATACAAAATAGCTTAGAAATAAAAGAAGGTGATACATTTGTTGCAGCAAAGGGTGAGAAAACAGATGGACATAAATATATAAAATCAGCAATAGATAATGGTGCTAAAACTTGTATAATTACAGATGATACAATTGATTTATCTGAATATGATATTACAATTGTATATGTTAAAGAACATAGAAAAGCATTACAAATAATTGCAAAAGAAATGATGAAAAATATAGATATAAAGAAAATTGCAATAACTGGAAGTGTTGGAAAAACTTCAACAAGAAAAGCTGTATATAATGTTGTGTCAGAAAAATATGATACATATGAAACAGAAAAAAATTATAATGGTGTAATTGGACTTCCACTTACAGCAAGTAAATTAGAAAATGAAGAACTTGCAGTATTTGAAATGGGTATGAATGGCATGGGCGAAATAGAAATATTAACAGACATAGTAAGACCTGATATTGCAATAATTACAAATATTGGATCTTCACACATTGGAATTTTAGGAAGTATAGAAAATATATTAAAAGCTAAAATGGAAATAGTAAAAGGTATACCTAAAGATGGACATTTAGTATTAAATGCAGATGATATTATGCTACAAAAAGTAATAAGTGAAAAAGAAAAATATAATTGCAATGTAGTTACTTATGGAATAGATAAAGATGCAGATTTTAAAGTTGAAGATATTAATGTTGAAGAAGCAGAAGAAAAAACTAAAATAACAGTAAATGGAAAAATATATGAAATAAATAGTATAGCAAAACATGATATATATAATAATTTAGTTGCGATAGTTGTTGGTAATTTATTAAAAATGGATGAAATGGATATACAAAGAGGGCTTGCAAAAACAAAGAAGGAAAAAAGAAGGCTTGAAAAAATTGAAAAATCAGGAATGACTATATATGATGATACATATAATGCTAGCTACGAATCTGTAAAAGCAGCTATAGAAACATTTAAAATGTTAAAAATAGAAGGAAGAATGGTATATATTTTAGGAGATGTATTTGAATTAAATGAATTTGCAGAAGAATATCATAGAAAAATAGGTAAAATACTTAGCAAAGCAAAAATTGATTTATTAATTACGGCCGGAGAAAATTCTAAATACATTAATGAAGAAGTTTTAAAAGTTAAACATATAGAAAATTATCATTTTAAAGATAAAGATGAGGTGATAAAAAATCTAGGACTATTAAAAGAAGGTGATACTGTTTTGATTAAGGCATCAAATGGGATGAAATTTGATGAAATAGTAAAAAACATAAAATAGAAAATAATAAAAATAGTATAAAAAAAGAGCTACAGAAATTGTAACTCTTTTAATAATGGTAGCGGGGGATAGACTCGAACTATCGACCTTCGGGTTATGAGCCCGACGAGCTGCCAACTGCTCTACCCCGCGATATACTTATATTATAGTATATCAATTACTTTTTGTCAAATATTGATTATATTAGAGTTGATTTAATATATTTAATAGATATTAATTTTAGTATTTAGAAATAGATGGTTATAAAAATTAAATTAAAAATTAAAAATCGAAAAATAAAAATAAAAGAATAAGATTAAAAAAAGTTACAAAAAAATAGAAATTATTAATGAAAATGTAATGAAAATATGATATAAAAGAAATAGATGTTTTATTGGGAGAAAATTAAAATGGGTTTTAAAGATTATTATGAAATATTAGGAATTACAACTACTAAAGTAAGCTCTGAAGATATTAAAAATGCATATAGAAATCAAGCAAAAAAATTTCATCCAGATATTAATACAGAAGATAATGATGAAAAAATAAAAGATATAAATGAAGCATATAAAATATTATCAGATGCACAAAAGAAGAAAAAATATGATAGACTTTGGATTAGTTATGTAGGAAGAAATAAAAAAGAAAATAAAACATATGATTATATGGAAAAAGATAAAACTTTTAATGAAGAATTTTCTTCTATATTTTTTGGCAATGCATTTTTTCAGAAAAAGCCATATGATGAACAAGAAGATTTAAATGTTTATATAAATCTAAAAATATCTATAAAAGAGGCATATAATGGGACAGAAAAGACAATACTATATTCAGGAAAAGAAATACCAATAAAAATACCAGAAAGAGTGTCAAATTATACACAAATAAGAATTAAACACTTAGGTAAAAGAGATAAGTCAAAAATTAGAATGCCTGGAGATTTAATAATTACACTAGATATACAAGATAGTGAAAAATATACAATAGAAGGTTTAGATATTGTAAAAAAAGTATATGTTACACCAGCACAAGTAGTTCTTGGAACAAAACTAGAAGAAGAAGTTTTTGATGAAAACTATTTATTAGTTATACCTAAAAATATATCTAATTTTAAAAAGATAATTATAAAAGGAAAAGGATTAAAGAAAAATAATACTCATAAAGGAAATTTAATATTTGAGGTTATTATAAAAATTCCAGAAGATATAAGTGAAGAAGAAATAGAGT